>JAAVYX010000112.1 GCA_022791355.1 Clostridiales bacterium
GGAAAACCTACGGTTTTCCTCTTGACCCGGTCGAAAGGGTTTAGAGGAAAAACGCAGTTTTTCCGGGAGGCGCGTCTTTTGCTAACTTTTCTTCGCGTAAAGAAAAGTTAGTCGCGCCTCGCGATGAGGTAATGGAGAAAGAGAAAAAGGAAATCTGGCGCGAAACCTCCCGCTCGGTTATAAAAAAGAAAAACAATATAACCAAACAAAAAAGAAAAACCTCTTTTTGATTTTACGTCTGAAAAGGGATTTCGACCCGTTCGAAATCCCTTTTTTGCCGGCAAGGCGGGCCAAAAACCATCAACCGTCATACAATGGATTGAGGTGATGGTTATGTTTGAAACGATTATGTCCGTCCTGTGCGTACTGCTGGCCTTGACAGGACTTTCCTGGCTGATCCGATGGACGGCGATGCGGATCATGGTGCCCAAAAGCCGGGGTCGTCGGGCGCTGCTGGTGCTGCTGGAGGGGGACGACGCGGAAATCGAGCTGCGGGCGGCCCTGGAGTGCGCCCGCTGGGCCGAGCGCTGCTGCTCGACCGTGCTGGCGGTGGACTGCGGCGTTACCGGCCGGGCCAAATCGGTCTGCTATAAGCTCTGCCAGGAATACGGCAATATCCTGCTGCTGCCGGTCGAGGAGCTGCCGGCCTTTTTGCGGCGCGCGCCCTGGGATATCTTTAAAATCGACTAGTCGGGAGTGAGAAAGGATGCAGGATCAGCTGGAACGGCTGGTGGGCAGCGTGGAACGGGTCACCTTTCACAACGAGCAGAACGGCTTTACCGTTTTAGAGCTGCGGCGGCCGGGGGAGACGGTCACGGTGGTGGGCGTCATGCCCAAGGTGTCCCCCGGCGAGGAGCTGGAGCTGATGGGACGGTACGATTTTCACGATACCTACGGCCCTCAGTTCAAGGCCGAGCTGTGCGAACGGGCCATGCCCTCCACGGCGGCCGCCATCCTGCGTTATCTCGCCTCCGGCGCCATTAAGGGTATCGGACCGGCCACCGCCCGGCGTATGGTCGACCGCTTCGGGGCCGACGCTCTGCGGGTACTGGAAAAGGAGCCGGAACGTCTGCGGGAGATCAAGGGCATCTCGGCCGATAAGGCCCGCAGGCTGTCGGAGGAGTACGGCCGGCAGTTCGGCCTGCGGGAGGTTATGCTCTTTTTCAGCCGCTTCGGCCTGACCCCCGACCAGTCCCTGGCCGTCTTCAAGCGGTATGGGGCCGCGGCGGCCGACAAGGTCAAGGCCGACCCCTATCTGCTCTGCGGGGAGGACATCCGTATTTCCTTCGAAACGGCCGACGGAATCGCCAAGGCCATGGGCTTTGGGGAGGACGATCCCTGCCGGGTGGAGGCCGGGGTAGAATACGTCCTGCGGCACAACCTGGGCAACGGTCACACCTGTATCCCAAGAGAGAAGCTTCTGCCGGTGGCGGCGGGCCTGCTGGGCTGCGATACCGAATCGGCGGACGAGGCCTGCGGCCGGCTGATTACCGCCCGCCGTCTCATCCAAAAGGAGATAGAGGGCAGACCCTATCTGTTTTTGCCCCAGTGGTTCGAGGCCGAGCGATACTGCGCCCAGCGGCTGGCCATGATGCTGCGGTTTCCTCCCGAGCGGGAAACCGCCGCCGAGGAGGATATCGACCGCATCGAGGCCGAATGGGGCATCACCTACGCCGCCCGGCAGCGTCAAGCCATCCGGGCCGCCGTGGAAAAGGGACTGCTCATCCTCACCGGCGGCCCGGGCACCGGCAAGACCACCACCCTGAAAGCCATCATCCGCCTGCTGGAGGACCGGAAGCTGGAAATCGCCCTGGCCGCCCCTACCGGCCGGGCCGCCAAGCGTATGACCGAGCTGACCGGCCGGGAGGCCAAAACCCTGCATCGTTTGCTGGAGGTCTCCTTTGGGGAGGACAACCGGCAGTCCTTTCAGCGGGGGGAGAACAATCCGTTGGACTGCGACGCCCTGATTGTGGACGAGCTGTCCATGGTGGACGCGGGGTTGTTCGAAAGCCTGCTGCGGGCCCTGCGGCTGGGCTGCCGCCTGATTCTGGTGGGGGATTCGGACCAGCTTCCCAGCGTGGGGGCCGGCAACGTGCTCCACGACCTGTTGGAGGCGGGGGCGCTGCCCGCCGTCTGTCTCACCGAGGTCTTCCGGCAGGCCATGGAAAGCCTGATCGTCACCAACGCCCACGCCATCGTCCAGGGCAGGTACCCCACGCTGGACTGTAAAACCGGGGACTTTTTTCTCTTAAACCAACCCAATCCCCTTCTGGCCGCCCGCACGGTGGCCGACCTGTGCGCCCGCCGGCTGCCCGAGGCCTACGGCTTCGACCCCTTGAGCGACATTCAGGTGCTCTGCCCCTCCCGTAAAATGGATATGGGAACCGTGGCCCTCAACAACGCCTTGCAGGCCCGTCTGAACCCGCCCGATTCCAAGCGTCTGGAAATGACCCGTAAGGGCTTTACCCTGCGCGCGGGGGACCGGGTCATGCAGGTGAAAAACAACTACGATATCGTCTGGACCCGGGACAACGGGGAAGGGGGAGCCGGGGTTTTCAACGGGGACGTAGGGATCCTGGATTCCCTGGATCCCCTCACCGGCACCTTGACCGTCCGGTTCGACGACCGGCTGGCCCTGTATACGGGAGAGGAGATCGAGCAGCTGGAGCTGGCCTACGCCATGACCATCCATAAGAGCCAGGGCAGCGAGTTTCCCTGCGTCGTCCTGCCCCTGTTGGACGTGCCGCCCAAGCTGCAATACCGGAACCTGCTGTATACGGCCGTGACCCGGGCGCGGCGGCTGCTGATTATTGTGGGCAGCGGCCGTATCGCCTGCGCCATGGTGGATAACGACCGCCGTACCCGCCGGTATACCGCCCTGCGCCCCATGCTGGAGGCGGCGGTACGGCTGGACGATTTGCCGGAGCTTGCGGCCGACGGGCCCTTGGGACCGTCGGCCGGCAAATGACCGTTATGGAAGAACCCGCCGGGTGGAGGGACAAAGGAGGGGACGGAGGATGCTTTTGCGCGATTTGGCGGCCAAATGCAGGGAACTGCTCTATCCCAACCGCTGCGCCTGTTGCAATAAGGTCCTGTCCGCCGGCCAAAGCCTCTGCGGCGGCTGCGGGGACAAGCTTCCCCGGATCGGGCAGCCGGTCTGCCGCCGCTGCGGTCAGGCCCGGTCCGACTGTCTCTGCGCCCGCCAGCCCCGCCCGCTGTACTATGACGGCTGCTGCGCCCCCTTCGCCTATACCGGCGTGGTGCGAAAGGGCGTATGGCAGTTCAAGTTTCGCGGCCGGATTGACGGGGCCGCATTTTTTGCCGGAGAGATGGCGGCGGCCTTCCAAAACGTCTATCCCAGGCTGCGGCCGGACGGGATTTGTTACGTGCCCCTGTCCAAAAAGCGCCGGCGGGAGCGGGGATATAATCAGGCCGAGCTGCTGGCGGTGAAAATGGCGGAGGCTTTCGGTTGTCCGATAGCGCATAGCCTGCGCAAGACGCGGGACAATAAGGTGCAGCACGAGCTGCTCTATGCCGACCGTCAGGCAAACGTACAAAACGTTTACGTCTGCGAGGGAGACCTTACTGGCAAAACCCTGCTGCTGGTAGACGATATCAAGACCACCGGCTCCACTCTCAACGCCTGCGCCGAACAGTTGAAGAAGGCAGGCGCGAAACGGGTGATCTGCGTGACGGCGGCGATTGTCCCGCCAAAGGACTTGTAATTTTTGGGAAGATGCCCTATAATTGACATACCGCTGTATTGTATGGGCGGAAGCCGCGCAGCCGGCTTTGTCTCGCTTGCCGGTCCGCCGAAGTCGAGCCGGCTCGGCCGGCTGCGGCCGCCTGCAAAGTCTTTCCCCGCCGACTCTTGGGGGACGTTTCAAAAAGCGGCTGCCCGCGGCCCTTCGAAAGAGCCTGTCAGGCGTTTGCCCCTTGCCGGCGGACGGGAATACAAATGATGTAACCGGAAAGGATTTATATATATGGCTATAGATATTGGAATCGACCTGGGCACAGCCAAAACCATCATTCTCTCGGGATCTAAAATTCTTTTGGAGGAGCTTTCGGCGGCCGCCATGGATTCGGACACCTGGGAACCCATCGCCTTTGGGGAGAAGGCCTACAAAATGATCGGCCGCACGCCCGATAGTATTACGACCGTCTTTCCCATCGAGCGGGGGGTTATCGCCGACTATCAGGCGGCGGAGGAAATGATGCGCCGGTTTATGCGCAAGGCATTTGGGGATAAAATGGTCAAGCCCCGGGTCATGGTGGCCATGCCCAGCGGACTGACCGCCGTACAGCACCGTTCGGTGGCCCAGGTGGTGGAGGCCGCCGGCGGCCGCAACGTCTGCACCATCGAAAGCCCTATGGCGGCGGCCTGCGGCCTGGGGATCGACTTTACCAGAGCCCGCGGCACCATGATTGTGGATATCGGGGCCGGCACAACCGACGTGGCGGTCATCTCCCTGGGCGGGCTGTCCCAGTGCGAATCGGGCCGGGTGGCCTCCTGGGACTTTGACGAGGCCATCGTCCGCTGCGTGCGCAAGGAGTATAATATTCTCATCGGTTTGCAGACCGCCGAGCAGATCAAAAAACAGATCGGCTCGGTGGTGGAGCGGCCGGTGGAAATCGCCATGCAGGCCAAGGGCCGTAACCTTTTCACCGGTCTGCCTCAAATTTTCGAGATCACCACCAACGAGGTTTTCCGTGCGGTGGACGATATTGCGCTGAGTATCTGCAAGGTGGTGCAGGGGGTTCTGGAGCGCACCGAGCCCGACCTGGTATCCGATATATCGGAGGACGGGATTTATCTCACCGGCGGCGGCTCCTTGATCTACGGTATGGAGCAGCGTCTGTCGGAATTTACCGGCGTTCCCGTGCGGACGGTGGAGGACCCGCTGCACTGCGTGGTCCGGGGCACCGGCGTCGCCCTCAAGCATCCCAGTCTCTTGAAGAACGGCGACTACGCTTTCCGTTCCCTCCAGGACCTGATCGTAGAATGATCCGCAGATGTTACACGCTGTGCGTGTATTTTTGCGAGGGGTTCGACGCCCCGAGCGAAAAACCGATGCTGTGCGCGTATTTTCTCAAGGGGTTCCCGCGCCTTGCGGAAAGCAACAAAACGTTTTTATGGTTCGCCTGGACATAGCGTAACAATGTATGTTTATTTCTTCCATTGAATAGGCATACTATCTTTGTACGGTGCGCTTTTGCTTTTCGTTTTGCTCATCTATCTGTGTGAACGTCTGAATGACGTTCTGGCGTCTCCGATTCCAAAGCGCGCCTCTATATGGATTCCACAAGGAAGCCCGTGAGGAACCGGGGAAGGGTCTGGCAGATATGGAAGCGCAGTATGTGGCTATCCGCGCGGACGGCTTTCCGCCGGCGCAGCAGATATGAAAAACAAGGAGGAATACAACATGGATTTCAAAACCAGTAAAACCTATGCGAATCTGATGGCGGCCTTTGCGGGCGAGTCCCAGGCCCGTAATAAGTATACCTATTACGCTTCTCAGGCCAAGAAGGAGGGCTATCAGCAGATCAGCGCCATCTTTGAGGAGACGGCGGGCAACGAAAAGGAGCATGCCAAGCTCTGGTTTAAATTCCTGCACGACAATCAAGTGCCCAGCACCCTGGACAATTTGAAGGACGCCGTGGCCGGCGAGCATTACGAATGGGTTGAAATGTATAAGGAGTTTGCCGAAACCGCGAAGGAAGAGGGCTTTAAGGATATCGCCGATATGTTCCAGCGCATCGGCTCGGTGGAAAAGGAGCATGAGGAACGGTATCAGAAGCTGCTGGACAATATTGAAAAGGGTATCGTCTTTAAGCGGGACGGAGTCGTGCTGTGGCGCTGCCGCAACTGCGGTTATATCCACGCCGCCGCGTCCGCGCCTGAAATGTGTCCGGCCTGCAAGCATCCCAAGGCCTACTTTGAGCTGAAGGCCGAGAATTATTAAGAATCTGTCGGCCCAGTCTTGACGGGGCTGACAGGTCTGGCGGTTTTCTTTTGGGTAGTCCAAAAGGGCGGATACCGGACATGTTGGCCTTTGCAGATAACCGTTACCCTAGAAAAGGAAAGACAAAGCCTCCCGGCCTGTTTGAAACGGCCGGGAGGCTTTTCGCGTCCGCTCAAATACAGACGTTTTACAGATTTCCCTTGCGATGGAAGGCGTGGAGAATCAGCTTGCGTATGAAGTCGGCCGGAACGACTAGGGCGGCCAGCAGAATAATGGCCTGCAAATCCTGTATGCGCAGGGGATAGGTGCGGAAAAGGGGACCGCCGTAGTAGATGATCAATAGCTGTACCACCGCTACGGTTCCCATAATTCCAATAAAGGCCTTGTTGCGGGGCAGATGAGCCAGCAGATTGAGCCGGTGGGTGCGGGCGTTGAAGCTGTTGAAAATACCGGCGAAGATAAACAGGGCGAAAAAGGCGCTCATAAAGTAGATGGGCTGCCGCTCATACGCGAACATACGGTTAAAAAAGGGCAGCTTCAAAAAGCAGAGGCAGAGCCCCACCGTAAAAAGCCCCGTGCAGCCGATTTGATGGTACATATACCGGTTGATGATGGGCTCGCTGCGTTTTTTGGGCGGCTCCTTCATGTAATCCTTTAAGGGCGGCTCTCCTGCGAAGGCCAGACCGGCCAGCGTATCCATGATGATGTTGATCCAGAGCATCTGGATGACCGTCACCGGCGTATCCACCCCGATAAAGGGGCCGATTACCGAAACCCCCACCGCGCAGAGGTTCATGGTCAGCTGGAAAACGATAAATTTTCGTATACTCTTGAAGATGGTGCGGCCGTATAGGATAGCCTTGGAGATGGAGGCGAAGTTGTCGTCCATAATCACGATGTCGCCGGCCTCCTTGGCGATTTCGGTTCCGCTGCCCATGGCGAAGCCTACGTCGGCCTTCTTGAGGGCGGGGGCGTCGTTGATGCCGTCGCCGGTCATACCGGCCACCAGCCCCGCCTCCTGGGCCAGACGTACCAGCCGGCTCTTGTCGCTGGGCAGGGCCCGGGCC
>JAAVYX010000113.1 GCA_022791355.1 Clostridiales bacterium
ATACCGCAGGCGGCAGCGTTTTTCTCCCCCATCTTTTGTCGCGTCACAAAAGATGGGGTCTAGAGGCGCTTTAGCGCCGGGACGCCAGACGCTGCTAGATCAACTATTGGAGTATTCCGAAAGGGAAATTTAGCGCGAAACCTCCCTCTCATCTAATCAAAAGGAAAAGGAAATCTAAAACGAAACCTCTATCTCAACTAAAAAAAGAAAATATAAAGCCAAACCTCTGCTTAACTAAGAGAAAAACATCCCCCGCAGCAAACCCATTACAATCAAAAAATACATGGAAAATTCCAAAAGCCTTAAATCAAATACCGCGCGGGGTCCCTTTCCGCCAAAAGGCAGACCTGTAAATCCGGGAAGGCCCCGGCCAGCCGGTGGGCCAGCTCTTTTTTAACAATCCGCTCGGTGGAAAAATGTCCGCCGTCTATGAGGCAAAAGTTATCCTCCCTGGCCGCCAGCCATTGATGATGCTTGGCCTCGCCGGTGACCAGCGCGCCGCAGCCGGCGGCCATGGCCGGCAGCATAAAATCATCCGCCCCCGCGCCGCCGCAGACGGCTACTCTCTCGATAGGCCCTTCCCGGTCGGTAAACCGCACGCCGCCCGCGTCCAGGGTATCCTTAACCAGCCGGGCCAGCCCCTCGGCCGAAAGGGGACGGGGCAGCCGGCCCATCCGCGCGCCGGGGGGCAGGCCGGGCGTATTGGGGTCGGCCAGCTTCTCCACCTCTTCCAGGCCCAGCAGACCGGCCAGCAGGTCGTTTACCCCGCCTTCGGCCGCGTCCAGGTTGGTGTGGGCCGACAGGACGGCTATCCCCGCCCGGATGAGCCGGGCAAGCAGACTTTCATCCCCTATGGAGCGTATCGGCCGGAAGATGACCGGATGGTGGGTAATAATTGCGTCGCAGCCCTCGTTCTGAGCGGCCGACAGGGTCTCGGAGGTTACGTCCAGCGCCACCCCGACCCTTCTTGCCTCCCGTTCCCGGCTGCCGACGAGCAGCCCGGCGTTGTCATAAGAGGCCTGGGTGGAAAAGGGGGCCCAGCCGTCTAAACAATCATAGATTTGTCCCAGAGTCGTCATCCGGCTTCTCCTTTCGCAGCGCGGCCCGCAGGCCGGGTATGATCTGACGCAGGCGGCGGTACTCGGCCTGCTTACGGGGGATATGCCGAATGTCCGCCGCCCATTTTTCCAGGCGGCGAACCAGCTTTTCTATGTAGAGACGAGCGTCTGGGCCTTCCTGCCCGTCCAATTTGCCCAGGAAGGCCGGCGCGCCCACCCGCAGAGGGAGGGACAGCCCGTCCGTATCCTGAGGCAGGGGCGGGGGAGAACCCTTGAAGCGTACAGCCATAACGACGTACAGCCGGCCGTGGTCGGGAACCGCGCGTTCCCGTTCAATCACAAAGCCGGCTGTATACAGATAGGCGCGCAGCTCCTCGGCCGCGCTCATGGGCTGCAAAAGCAGAAGCCGGGAAGGCTCCCGCAGCCAGAGGGCCTTCTCAACGATGCGGGCCGTCAGGTCGCCCCCCATGCCCGCGATGGTAATACAGTCGGCCTCCTCGGGTTCTACCGGGTCCAGCCCGTCCCCCAGCCGCAGCTGTACGCCGGCAAGGCCTGCGGCTTCCAGATTGCGGCGGGCGTTGTCCAGCGGCCCCCGGCTGATATCGCAGGCGATCACCCCCGCCGCCCGCCCGGTCTGTATCAGCCATAGGGGCAAATAACCGTGGTCGGTGCCTACGTCGGCCACCCGGCTGCCCGGCGGGACCCAGCCGGCCACCGCCGCCAGCCGGGGATTGAGCTTTTGCATCCGGCTAGTCCTTCTGGGCGAAATGGGCGTTGAGCTTTTCGACTAAGGCGTCGGCGTCGGTGCCGTGGACCATGCAGGCCTCTGCGATGGTCTCGCCCCGGGAAGCCGGACAGCCCAAACAGTGCATCCCCATCTCTAAAAAGTAGGGAGCCGTCTCCCGGTCCATATCCAGAATATCGCCGATACACATATCTTTGGTAATGGTCATTTTAAAACATCCTTTTCTCCGCGCGAAAAATAACCTTCGGCGCCCTTCCGCGCGAAAAAAGGCGCCCGCAGTTCCCTAGCGGTCCGTAAAGACAGAAAATAGCAACTTGTTTGGGCCGTATATAAGCATGGCGGCGTGGTCATCCTAGGCGGACGATAGCCGGCCGCTTTGCCCTGCATGCGTCCGCCGCCAAACAAATTTGTAATTCCTAGCTTTACGGGCTACTGCCAACGATTGACAAGGGACGATACGGTTTTACGGGCGTAAAATAGCCGCATGCTACGTTGTCTTGGTTGCCGGCCGGAAGGTAGCCGGGCGAAGCTCGGTACGCGGGCCGCTCAAAGAGCGGTTGCATCCGTCTTGCCTGCGGTAATTATATCTCCCGTAAAACGCCGCAGAACCCAGCGGCGGGCCAAAATGGGGGCTGGCAAGGCCGTCAGTAGCCGCCCGACAGAGCGGCCCTCAGTAGCCGCCCGTAGGGCGGCCAGCGGGCTATCGCCCGCCAAATCCGAGAACGCT
This sequence comes from Clostridiales bacterium, assembly GCA_022791355.1. Lineage (GTDB taxonomy): Bacteria > Bacillota > Clostridia > Oscillospirales > Acutalibacteraceae > Howiella. The sequence goes on from JAAVYX010000113.1 coordinate 2,531, forward strand.
GCCGGTTCCCCGACGGCCCCC
>JAAVYX010000114.1 GCA_022791355.1 Clostridiales bacterium
CGTCGCCGAAACCAATATCGTCGAGGAGGACAAGGAGCAGGTCGCCGGCAAGAGCAGGACCTTTACCTTCACGCTGGGAGCCTACGGCGTCAAGACCTTCCGGGTCCGGTTCGCCGCCGCCCCCGCCGCGGTGGAGGGACTGACCGCCGTCACCACCGCCCAGAGCACCCTTACAAACCTGTCGGTAAAGGCCAAGGCCACCGCCTCCAGCGAGTACAGCGGGGAATATGCCGCCTCCAACGCCCTGTCCCTGGCCAACGGCGCGGATTGGGCCGCCAATAACCAAACCCGGGCCACCATCAAGCTAACCTGGGACAGCGACGTACAGATCGGCAGCTTTGCTTTGGCCGACCGTCCCAACGGGGCGGACAATGTGCAGAGCGCCACCGTCACCTTCAGCGACGGCAGCAAGGTGGAGGTGACCGATATCGACCCGGCCGGCAAGGTGAAAACCATTGCTCTGGAAGAGGTGAAGACGGCGCGCTGGGCGGAGGTGGAGATCCGCTGCGAAAAGCCCAGCAATATCGGGCTTTCCGGTCTGGAATTCTACGCCGCGGGCGGTCAGGCGGCCGCCGTCGAGGGAACCCAGTTGACCTGGACGGCCCAGGACGACGCGCTGTATTATGAGATATTCCGCGGTACCGACCCCGACTTTGCCGCCGGCAGCGGCAGCTATCTGGCCTCTGCCGATAAAAACCAGTATTTTGACGCGCAGGTTCCCGGCGACCTGACCAGAACCTACTACTATAAGGTCCGCGCCGTGGCCGCGGGGGCCAAGGGCGAGACCTCGGCCGCCGCCGGGCAGCTGCCGGAAAGCGGCGGAGACGCGGGGGAGGCCGGCGAAGTCCAGCTGGTTGCCCCTATCAGCGCCATAGCCGGCAGCCAATATAGCGACCAGAACCCCACTCTGATTATCGACGGCAGCGGCCTGACCGGAGACGGACTGGACACGGTTCACGATAACCACAGCAACGCCTTTACCATGTGGCACACCGACGGCCATCCCGGCGCAAACGCCTGGGTGCAGCTCGATTTCGATCGGGCCTACCCGTTGGACGAGATGTGGGTCTGGAATATGAACCAGAGCGGCAACACCGGCCGGGGCCTTAAAAACGTCCGAATCCAGTATACCGCCGACGGGATCGTGTGGCAGGATTTGCAGCCCGAGGCCGGCATGACCTTTACCGGCGGCGTGGAGGGCTATCCCTTCCAGCTGGCCCAGGCCACCGGCCAGGACGACATGGCCGCCACCAATTTGAACGACGGCAGCAATACCCCCATCCGCTTTGGCGGCGCTCTGGCCAAGCATGTGAAGATCAGCGCCCATCCCGACGCGGGCACAGGCTCCTGGGGCGATGTTTACTTTGGTCTGTCCGAGGTGCGCTTTACCCGGAAATCCGCGTCCCAAAGCAGCCTTACTGTGAAGGATACGGCTCCCGAGGTCCCCGTTGTCAACGCTACGCCCCGTCTGGGTACCCGGGTTGACCTGGACTGGGCCCCGGTTTACGACGATCTCAAGCTGGACCATTACGAAATCTATCGCGACGGCGAGCTGATCGGCAGGACCCTGGACGCCTATATCTGCACCTACCGGGACAAGACGGCCGCGCCCAAAACGGCTTATACCTATACCGTAAAGGCTGTGGACATGGCCGGCAATGCGTCCGAGAGCGCCCCGGTCAGTGTCAGAACCCTGGATAGTCTGGCCGCCACCCTTTCCGGCCTGACCCTGTCCATGGGAACCCTGACGCCCGGCTTTGCGCCCGAAACCCGGTTTTACACGATTAACCTGGGCGACAACTTCGGCCGGTTCGACGGCGTCAAGGTCACGGCCACGGCGGCGAATCCGGCGGCCAAAATCTATGTGAACGGCGTGGAGACGGCCGGCGGCGCAGAATCTGCCCTGGTCCCGCTGGAAAAGCCGGGCGACAAGGTCGTTGTAAAAGTTGTAGAGGGAGAGGTCTCCAAGAGCTATATCCTCACCGCCGATACCGACGCGCCCATCCTCGCAGCGGCGGATGCCATTGCCGGCAGTCAGTATGACAACCAAAAGCCCACTTTGATTATTGACGGCAGCGGTCTGACCGGCAAGGGTCTAGACGCCGTCCACGACAACCACAGCAGCGCCTTTACCATGTGGCATACCGGCAGCAATCCCGGCGACAAGGCCTGGGTGCAAATCGACTTAGGACAATCTTACGAGCTGGACGAAATGTGGATCTGGAATATGAACCAGAGCGGCAATATCGGCCGGGGACTGAAGAATGTCAAGATCGAGTATACCGCCGACGGGAAGAGCTGGCAGACTCTGGAGCCCGAAGTGAGCATGACCTTTGCGGACAGTCCCGCAGGCTATCCCTTCCAGTTCGCCCAGGCCAGCGGCCAGAACGGCATGCCTGCCACCAATTTGAACGACGGGAAGAACACCCCGGTCCGTTTCGGCGGCGCAGAGGCTCGTTACGTTAAGATTACGGCCCATCCCGACGCGGGCACAGGCTCCTGGGGCGATATCTACTACGGCCTTTCCGAGGTGCGCTTTACTAGTAAGCTGGACCTGCGGGATATCGTGGCGGCCGAATCCATCGAAGTAACGGGAGAGGGCGGCAAGCAGATCATCACGACTCCCGGCGGCAGCCTACAAATGACGGCGGCCATAAAGCCTGACAACGCCACAAGGCGGGATGTGGTCTGGAGCGTGGCCAATCCGGAGGAAAACGTGGCCGTCATCTCGGCGGAGGGTCTGCTCACCGCCCACAGCAACGGCAGCGTGGAGGTCGTCGCCACGGCAAAGGACGGCAGCGGCGTCACCGGCCGCTGCACCGTAACCGTTTCGGGCCAGCCGGAGATCATCACCGGCGTGACGGCGCAGGCCGGCAATGTCTACGATGAACACAATACGCCCGAAAAGGTGGTCAACGGCGCGGGCATGAGTGGGCAAAACTCGGTCTTTGACCTGCACGACGACCATGGCAACGGCAACACCATGTGGCACACCAAGGCCGGCCCTGGCGAGGACGCTTGGATTATATTTGACCTAGGACGCGTACAGGCGATAGGCCAGATGTGGATCTGGAATATGAACCAACGGGGCAACGCCGACCGTGGTCTTAAAAAGGTCAAGATCGAATACCGCAGCTCCCACGACGAGGACTGGACGGCCCTGCAGGGAACCGGCGAGGGCGAATATGACTTTACCCTTGCCAAGGCGTCCGGCCAGCCTGACCAGCCGGCCACCAATCTGCTTGACGGCCGTCCGGTGGAAATGAATCTGGATGCCCGCTACGTCCGCATCACCGCCGCGCCCCAGCCGGGCGAGGGCAACTACGGCAGCGATTACTATGGTCTGTCCGAGGTGCGCTTCACCGCAGGCGGGTCCGGCCAGAGCGGTGAGACGCTGCGGCAGGCGCTGGAGGCGGCCGACGCGGCTGTCAAGGGCCTTACCCTGTCCAACGATACGAGCGCGGACCAAATTTTGGAGGCCGTCCGGCAAGCGGTCGCCGGTACGGGCGTTTCGGTGGAGTGGAAAGAGGAACTGGTTATAAAACCCGCTACCGCCGCGGAAAAGGGCAGCGCTGCCGGTTCTCTGACGCTTACGCTGGAAGGGGAAAGTCTCGCGCTTCCCATTCGGCTGGAAATCCCGGTCCTTGTTGTACCGGGCGATATGGATAAGAATGGAGAGGTCACCATTCAGGACGTGATGGAGGCCTGCAAGGTATTGGCCCGGCAGTCGGCTGGGAAGGCTCCCACCGACGACGAAATGGCCCGGGGCGACCTGGACGGCAACAACCTCTTTACCATTACCGACGTTATGGAAATCTGTAAGATTCTTGCCTGTAAGGCCTAAGCTCATAATTAGTATATTTGCTCTGTGTTCGATAGAGCGGAAAACCCCGGCCGAAAAAGCCGGGGGTTTTCGCGTCCCTCCGCCGGCGGACGAGACGGTTCCTTGCCGAAAACGCGTGCTTTCTGGCAGGGGCGTTTAAGCCAAGGGCATTTTGGGTAAAGGCGTGTCGTAAGAATATCGTAAGCAAAACGGTCTTGCAAAAAGAGGGGACAGGGGGTACAATAAGGATGATATTTACATAAATCTTACCGATATACAGAAAGGCTGATGCCATATGGCGTATGAGAGAATACAGAGAGGCTATAAACGGGGAGGTAATACGGCGGTTATCATCATGATCGCGCTGATTGCCGTACTGCTGGTCGCCGTAATCGTTCTGCTGGCGGTCGGGAGTCCCTTCCAGAAGGATAGAGATACGGCGGAGACCTCATCGGTTTCCAGCGCGCCGGCCGTCTCCCAGGAGCAGGGAGCTACCGAGGATCAGCTCAAGGCTGTGGCCGAGGCTGGTCAATGGTATCTCAAGCTGGTCAATCAGGATAACAAACTGGACCAGGATCACAATCCCGAGCTCCAGGTCATCGAGGCCCGGTACAATCCCAACCGGCTGAAGTTCGACGTCCGGGCCATCGACGCCCTCAACCAGATGTGCGCCGACGCGGAGAAGGACGGGGTTTCCTTGGTGGTCATTTCGGCCTATCGTTCCATTTCCAAGCAGACTACCCTGTATAACAACAAGGTGGACCGTCTTGTGGCCCAGGGCCAGAGCCGGGAGGACGCTTTGGTAGCCGCAGCCACAGAGGTGGCCCTTCCCGGCACCAGCGAGCACAATCTAGGTCTTGCAGTGGACTTCAACTCCACCGAACAGGATTTTGAAAACACCAAGGCCTGTAAATGGCTGAAGGAAAACGCCGAAAAGTACGGCTTTGTCAATCGTTTTCCCGCGGATAAGCAGGAGCTGACCAAAATTATCTACGAGCCCTGGCACTACCGTTATGTCACCGTCGAACACGCGGCCAAGATGAACGAGCTGAATATGTGCCTGGAGGAGTATGTGCCTTACCTGCAAAACGGCGGGCGGCCGGTTGCGCAGTAAAGCAGTATGCGCAATCGGACACAGGCGGTCTCGCTGGCGTTGGGCGGCCTTTTCTGCGCCTTGTTTTTTCTGGCCGGCAATATTTTGCCCCCCATCCAGATCATTCCCGGCGTACCCATTACCCTGCAGGTGCTGGTGGTGGCCATGTTGGGCGGACTGTTGGGCTGTAAGCTGGGGTTTACGGTGCTGACCGCCGTCTTTTTGATGACCCTGGCGGGAGTCCCCATGATGAGCGGCTTTTCGGGCGGCCCGGCCGCCTTTGTAAAGCCCACGGCGGGCTATATGGTAGGCTGGGTTTTTATCCTGCTGGCGGCGGGGCTTTACCGGGACGCGTTGCGTCCCCGGCTGGAGGTTCGCCCGGCAGGGCGGCGGACCTCCCTTTGGCAGGCCGGTTGCTTTGTGCTGACCGGCGCGGCCGGGGTTCTGCTCTGCTACGCCTGCGGGGCGGTCTGGCTGTCGGTTTACAGCGGGGCGGGCCTGTCGGCCTTCTGGCCGGGGTTTATCGGCAACGCCGTCTTTTTTCCGGCCGATCTTGTTAAGCTTCTGGCCGCGCATTTGCTTTGCCGGGCCGCTGGGCGGTTCCTGCGGCGGATGGGGGACGGGAGAGCGGCTTAAAATGGGGGACGGGCGCTGTCTTCTGCTGCGGCTCTAGGCGCAAAGAGGCTGGCTGTGCGCGTTAATCGCCGTCCGCCAGTTCCTGGAGCGGTATTTTCGCGCCCTGTATCCGCCGGATACGATAGCGTTTGTGCGCCTTGCGCCTCCAAATCAGCGGATCCTCCGGCGTATTTACGCTCCCGACCGGTTGGAATCGGCCTCTTTTCGGCATCCGCAGACCTTGTAAAACTATTGGAAAAATATTTGCGCGGGGGCATTGACAAAGAGGCGCGGCCGTGGTATTCTGTTTTAGACAACAAAGCAGAACAGGTTTGCCGTTCTCACCTCAAGGTTTCGTCTGTTGGGGTCAATAGGTCGGTCGCCTTTTGGAATATGGGCGATAAATAGGCTTATTGCGCGGACGGGGTGTACCTTGTCCGCGCTTTGTATTTTAGCTTTGGAGGTGCTTACCCATTAGCAACAAGGAACTTTCCATCAATGAGGAGATTCGGGACAGGGAGGTGCGCGTCGTGGATGCGGACGGATCCCAGCTGGGCATCATGACCACCCGCGCCGCCCTTGACAAGGCCTTTGAAAAAAATCTGGACCTTGTGAAAATCGCCCCGACCGCCAATCCCCCGGTCTGCAAGATCATGGACTACGGCAAATATCGTTTCGAGCAGTCCAAGCGGGAGAAGGAAGCGAGGAAAAACCAGAAGGTAGTTGAACTGAAGGAGATCCGTCTTTCCCTGAATATCGACACCCACGATTTTGAGACCAAGGCCGGCCATGCCGTTCGGTTTCTCCAGGGCGGCAACAAGGTAAAGGTTTCGATCCGTTTCCGCGGCAGAGAGATGGGCCATCCCGAAATCGGGTACGACACCATGAAGCGTTTCGCCGAATTCGTTTCGGAGCACGCCAGCGTGGAAAAGCCGGCCAAGATGGACGGGCGTCATATGCTCATGTTCCTCGCCCCCAAGGCAGCCAAATAAGGTTTACTAACACAAAGGAGGACTATATCCATGCCCAAGATCAAAACGCACAGCGGGGCTAAGAAGCGCTTCAAGCTGACCAAAAACGGCAAGGTAAAGCGCGCGCATGCCTATAAATCCCACATCCTGAACAAGAAGAGCACCAAGCGTAAGAGAAATCTCCGCAAGGTAGTGGTGGCCGATGTGACCAACACCGCCGCAGTCAAAAAGATGATTCCTTACAAATAAACTGCTTTGCTCAAAAGATATAACGGAGGTAGCGATAGATGGCACGTGTAAAAGGCGCTATGATGACGCGCAAGAGAAGGAAAAAGGTTATTAAGCTGGCCAAGGGCTATTTTGGAGCCAAGTCCAAGCTGTTTAAGATGTCCAAGGAAGCGGTTATGAAGTCGGGCAACTATGCCTACATCGGCCGCAAGCAGAAGAAGCGGGATTTCCGCCGTCTGTGGATCACCCGCATTTCCGCCGCCGCGAAAATCAACGGGATGAATTACTCCACCTTTGTGAACGGTCTGAAGAAGGCCGGCGTCGATTTGAACCGTAAGGTTCTGGCCGACCTGGCCGTCAGCGACGCCGCCGCCTTCACCGCCCTGACCGACCAGGCCAAGGCTGCTTTAGGCAAATAAGAGCGAACGCCCGGGGGTTCTCGGGCGTCCTTTTTTACCCGCCCGCCCCCTTCCGCCGCGGTCTGCCGGCCGCTGGCCGTCCAGGCCGGCGGGGACGGGGGATGACAGGGAATTCAAGGGGCGGGAAAGCCGTTTTGGACGGCGTAAAGTCTATGCCAGCGTCCTGTACGGAGGTGTTTCATGGCACGGTTCGGCGTAATCAGCAGCCGGGACAATCCGCAAATCAAGCGCGCGGCCAAGCTGGCCGCCTCCAGCCGCTCCCGCAGGGAGAACGGCTTATTTGTCGTGGAGGGGGTCCGGCTGTGCCTGGACGCGCTGCGTTCCGGCCTGCCGGTGGAGACCCTTTTCTATACGGCGGCAGGGCAGCGCCGGTATCCGGAAGCAGTGGAGGAACTAAAAGGGGCGGCCGCGGCGGCCTTTGAGACCGACCCGGCCGTCTTTGCCAAGCTGTCCGATACCGCTACGCCCCAGGGCCTTATCTGTTTGTGCCCCATACCGGAGCGGCCGGAAGGGACGGCCGTCGATCCCCGGGGCAAATACGCGGCGCTGGAGCATATCGCCGATCCGGCCAACCTGGGGACCATGGCCCGCACGGCCGAGGCGTTGGGACTGGACGGCCTGCTTCTGTCGCCCGACTGCTGCGACCCTTACAGTCCCAAGGTTCTGCGGGCGGGAATGGGAGCCCTTTTCCGAACGAGACTCTTTCCAGCCGACGATTTTTGCGGGACCCTTGCGGCGCTACGGGAAAGGGGTATGAGCCTGTACGCCGCCCTGCCCCGGCGGGATGCGCGGCCGGTCACCCAGGTGCGGTTTGGACCGGGGGCGGTGATTCTCATCGGCAACGAGGGGGGCGGACTGACCGAGGAAGCCGTCGCTCTTTCCCAGCCGGTGACCATACCTATGGGCGGGCGGGCCGAGTCCCTCAACGCGGCGGCTGCGGCCGCTATTCTCATGTGGGAAATGCTGCGGTAAAGCTACCATTGATTGACAAGGTATAATACGGTTTTACGGGGATGAAATTGTCGCACGCTGCGTTGTCTTCGTTGC
>JAAVYX010000115.1 GCA_022791355.1 Clostridiales bacterium
CCAGCTTTTCCACACCCTCAATGGGCATGGCGTTGTAGATGGAGGCGCGCATACCGCCTACCGAACGGTGTCCCTTCAGATTGATGAAGCCGGCCGCCTTGGACTCCCCAACAAACTTCGCGTCTAATTCCTCGTCGCCGGTTACAAAGGGGACGTTCATCAGGGAGCGGTCCTTTTTGACCACGGTTCCCTTGAACATCTTGCTGTTGTCCAGGAAATCATAGAGGATACCGGCCTTCTTCTCATTGTAGGCCTTCATCTGCTCTAGGCCGCCGAACTCCTCCTTGATCCAATCCAGCACCAAACCGGCCATATAGATGGTATAGCAGGGCGGGGTATTGAACATGGAGCCGTTGTCGGCATGGGTCTGATAGTTGAACATGGTGGGGGTGATATCCATGGCATGACCGATCAGGTCCTCCCGTATAATGGCCACGGTCATGCCGGCGGGCGCCATGTTTTTCTGGGCGCCGGCGTAAAGTACGCCGAACTTTTTCACATCTATCGGCTCAGAAAGAATGCAGCTGGAAATATCGGCAACCAGCGGCACGTCGCCGGTATTGGGCAGGGCGGTGAAACGGGTGCCGTAAATGGTATTATTCATGCAGATGTGGAAAAAGTCCGCGTCCTTATCGAATGCGGCGGAATCCAGCTCGGGAATGTAGCTGAAGGTCTTATCCTTGGAGGAGGCGACTACATTGGCCTCGCCGTAGCGGGCGGCCTCCTTGTAGGCCTTGGTGGCCCACTGACCGGTCAGCACAAAGTCGGCCTTCTTGGAGTTCCGATACAGATTCAGCGGCACCATGGCGAACTGGGAGGAAGCGCCGCCCTGCAAAAACAGAACCTTATAATTCTCCGGAATCTCCATAATTTCCCGCAGCATGGCCTCGGCATGATCGAAAATCGCCTGATACTCCTTAGAACGGTGCGACATCTCCATAACCGATTCGCCGGTGCCGTTATAATCCAGCATTTCGGCGGCGGCCCTTTGCAGCACCTTCTCGGGCAGCATGGACGGGCCCGCGCTGAAATTGTATACTCTTGCCATAAGTAAATCCCCACTCTCAAATAAATTTCGTCATCAATAGACGTGGAATGTTTTTATTATAGTCCTTTTCCAGCATAAGTCAATAGGATTGTTAATATATTGTCAATCTATTTTCCCTATTATCTTTTGATTGACAAAAACTTGTCCAACATTTTAACAAACCCTTCAATCGTATACATGTTATTGATAAACCTTTTCCCCATCTCTTCCCCTTTACGTAGTCGTTTTCCGCCTCTCGAGCTGCCGGCGCAGGATCAGATAACAAACCAGATGGGCGCCGGCTGTCAGGACCCAGGAAATGGGGTAAGAGATATACAAACTCCATAGGGTATGCTGCCAGCGGAAGACCGTAAAAATCCAGACGATGCGGAAGACGCAGGCGCCGGTTAAGGAAACGACGGTCGGCAAAATCGAGCAGCCCATGCCCCGTATACTGCCCACCAGCACGTCCATGAGGCCGCAGAGGAAATAGGTGACGCAGATCACCGACAGCCGGGAAAGTCCATAGGCTGCCACCTCAGGGTCGGGAGAATAGATATGCAGCAGCGGACCGCCCAGAAGATAGGCGCCGTTACCCATGACCAGACCGATGACCGCCACTACGATGAGGCAGCGGCGCAGAACCTGATCAATCCGTTTATAATTCCCCGCCCCCATATTTTGACTGGTAAAGCTCAGCGAGGTTTGATAAACCGCGTTCATCGAGGTGTAGACAAAGCCCTCGATATTGCCGGCCGCCGTATTGCCCGCCATAGCCACCGAGCCGAAGGAGTTGACCGAGGACTGGATGAGGACGTTGGAAATATTAAAGACAACCCCCTGCAGCCCCGCTGGCAGGCCGATGCGCAGCATACTAAACAGCTTATCCCTATAAATGCGCAGGCGGCGAAATTCCAGCTTGCATACTCCCTCCGACCGCCAAAGGCAGAAGAGAATCAGAAGGGCCGAAAGGGTCTGAGAGATAACAGTGGCCGTAGCCACACCGGCCACCCCCATACGGAATACAATGACAAACAGAAGATTGAACAGGACGTTGACTACTCCGGAAATGCAGAGAAAATACAGCGGCCTCCTCGTATCCCCCACCGCCCGCAGAACGGCCGCTCCAAAGTTATAGAGCATAAAGGCGGGCATACCGATAAAGTAGACGCGCATATACAGCGCCGCCTGATTCAATACGTCGGCGGGGGTGCCCATCCAACGCAGTATGGGCTCGGCCAGAAAGAACCCTAAAAAAATCATACAAAGACCGCCTATAGCCGCCGTCAGCAGGGCGGTATGGACGGTCTGACGGGCGTTTTCCGTATCCGAAGAACCATAAAACCGTGCTACCAAGACGTTGGCGCCGATGGACAGACCGATAAAAAGATTGACCAACAAATTGATCAGCGAACCGGTTGATCCCACCGCCGCCAGGGACTGGCTGCCGCTGAACCGGCCTACTACCACGATGTCCGCCGCGTTGAAGAGAAGCTGCAAAATGCTGGACAGAATCAGGGGCAGGGAAAAACGCAGGATTTTAGGCAGCAATGGACCGCTGCGCATATCCATCTCGTAGGACTTTTTCACTCGTATCGCACCCTTACTATAAAATAAGGGGGACGCTTGCGCGTCCCGTTTCGCATCCTTGTCCGCCCTCTAGCAGAGCGCATAGGGGACGGGATCATCTGCGGAGATAATAAACGTTTTATGATTATTATACCAACATGCTCCCGCTCTGTAAAGGGCTCCCAACCTGCGTCCCTTTTACTTTTTGCGCCGTTTAGACGGAGCGCCGGCTATTTTACGAATCCTGCGTTGACGTCTGTAACCGGCCGTGATAAAATGACCGCGACAGATTACACTTTTTGAGGAAGTGTGAAAATGGCAAAAGAGCTATCAGAAATGTCTTTAGAAGAATTGTGGGAGCTGTTTCCCATATTCCTCGTTGCACATAGCGATAAATGGGAACTATACTATGATGAAATCGAAACGCTTTTAAAAAGCGGATTATCTGCATGTCCGGTCGAGCGGATCAGTCATATTGGGAGCACGGCTATAACTGGGATATGGGCGAAGGATATTGTGGACGTGCTGATTGAGGTATCAAGAGATTCGGAAATCGAGAATACTGCGAAAACAATTGAAACGAACGGATTTATTCGGATGTCAACAGAAGCGAATAGAATATCTTTTAACCGGGGATATATGCAAAACGGATTTGCTGAAAAAGTTTTTCATGCACACCTTCGTTATATTGGGGACAATGACGAATTATATTTTAGGGATTATTTGAATGATTACCCACAAATAGCCAAGGAATATGAGACAATGAAATTGCAATTATGGAAGCGGTTTGAACACAATAGGGACGCTTATACAAACGCTAAGACGGCGTTTATTAGGAAATGGACCTCTAAAGCAAAAAAAGTTTATGCAGGAAGGTATTGACAATCTTCAAGGTATTGGGCAGTTGTCCGTTATGAATAACTGCCTGTTTAAAAACCGGCCTCGGCAGCACAAAAGGCAAGAGAGAGCGGCCTGTAGCGTATGCAATATAAGACGGATCCGCATAAACACAACAAAAGAATTTGCGAAAAAGGGAAGTCTTTTTCTATCCATACGCATGAACAGCGTAAAAGTTCGCACAATACCCTTTGAGGTGATGCGTTTTGAATTTGATTCCCTGCGCACGGCCCTGTTCCCATCAGCAAGAGGGCTACTGCGGCCTGGAAACCACGTCGGCCGTGACCAACACGGCGGGCGGCTGCCCCTACTTTGTGAAAAAGCAGGTGGGAGCGGCCACCAAGGAGGCGCTACGCCTGCCGGCCTCTCCCGTCTACGCCCGCGGCGACAGTCCGCCCTATGCGCCTGACGCCGCGGGGCTGGTAAGCGGTATAACCGATCCCCTGTCGGACGCCGATATGCTGGCGGTCCAGATGGAACCCATTCAAAAGCGCGGCAAAAAATAGCGGCCGCTCTGTCCGGCAGGTATCTAACGGCCTCGACAATCCCGTTTTGGATTGCCGTCAAGGCCTTTGGCGCATTTTCCGCGTTCTATCTAATTCCAAAGAGCAACACCTATGCTAACCCCCTTTTGGCGGCCCGCACGGACGGTCAAAAAGGGGGTTAGCAGCGTTTCCAGATTTGGCAGGCCAAAACCTGTCGGCTCCCCTTGGGGCAGTTAGCCAATAGCCGAGAGAAACTTGGCTGCCTATCGGCCGGCAGCCAAGACAGGGCAGCCTGCGCGCGTGTGTCCCGTAAAACCCTATGAACCTACTAAGGCAGTTGATTGTGCATTCTCTAAAACAAGACCGCCAAGGGGCCCGTCCGTCTCAAAATGAGGCCGGACGGGCCCCCTTATATGCACTTTTGGCCCATTTCGCGCATATACTGCATTGACCGCATTCCGAATAAATTTTGATTGGAGGCGTTTGCCCATGGAGGATAGCTCGTTTTACCAACTGGTAGAGAAATACAAACAGGAATTGATGGACGTGGCCAAACGGAATGGTCAATTGGGGAATACGGCCGCGTCGATACCGGCCGCCGCTATGTCCGAGCCGGTCCCCAAGGATCAGCCCGAACCCGTACAGCCCGCGCATGCCGAGAGGGAGATGTCCGCCTCATCGCAGAACCGGCAAGCCCCCGCGCCACAGGAGGAGTCTGCGCCGGCCGCCCCCGAACCAACGCCTGATCCTGATTCTGTTCCTACGCCTGTTCCTACTCCTGTTCCGGCCCCGGCCCCAACGCCTGCGCCCGCCCCGTCGGCTTCGGGGCAGGCGGAAAAGCTGAGCTTACCCATTATCAACCCGCCGCAGACTGAGGAACTAGCCCTCAAGCCGGAACTCCTGGCGCCTTTTGAAAGCTATGAGGAGTTTTTGAAGCACGCCTCCGGCGAGGGCACCTTAAAAATTCAGGCGTCTATGGCCAACCAAAGCTATCCTATCTCCGAGGTCCATATCGTAGTCAGCAAGGACTTTACCGACGGTGAGCATATCTTTTATGAAGCCGAAACTGATCAGGACGGTATTGTGGACAATTTGCTTCTTCCCGCGCCTCCCAAGGCCATGTCCCTAAAACCGGATGCCATCATAGATCCCTTTGCCGTTTATAAAATTACGGCCGCCAAGGAGGGGTTTACGCCCGAGGACTTTGTCCAGGTTCCCATTTTCGACGGCATAAAATCCATTCAGCCGGTTCGGATGGTGCCTTGGGAATGTAAGAGCAAGAAGGAGGAATAAGCCTATGCCGGACGCTTCCATCCCCATTATCCCCCAGTACATAACCGTTCACCTGGGAGCCCCCGATCAACCGGCGCGCAACGTGACAGTTCCTTTTATCGATTATATTAAAAACGTGGCTTCCAGCGAAATCTATCCTACTTGGCCGGAGGCTTCCCTGCGGGCCAACATTCTGGCGCAAATCTCTTTCGCTCTCAACCGGATTTATACCGAATGGTATCGCAGCCGCGGCTATGACTTTGATATCACCAATTCCACCCAATACGATCAGAAATTTATTGAAAATCGGGAGTATTTCGAGAATATCAGCCGGATCGTAGATGAAATTTTCAATAACTACGTGGTTCGGCAGGGCTTTGTGCAGCCCTTGTTTACCCAGTATTGCGACGGACGGCAGGTTACCTGCGAAGGTCTTTCACAGTGGGGAACCGTAACCCTGGCCGAGGAGGGCTTAAACCCTTACTCCATTCTCCAGAACTACTATGGAGACAACATCAACATCGTATTGAATGCGCCGGTATCCGCCAACATTCCATCCTATCCCGACGCGCCTTTACAGCTAGGCGACGCGGGCGAAGATGTGCGCACCATTCAGCGACAGCTCAACCGGATCGCCGACAACTATCCCGCTATCCCCACTATTCCGCAAACAAATGGCATTTTCGATCTCACCACCGAGTCTGCCGTACGAAAATTTCAGGAGATTTTCAATCTGACGCCCGACGGAATTGTGGGAAAGGCTACCTGGTATAAAATTAAATATATATACAGCAGCGTAAAACGGTTGTCAGAGCTCTCCTCCGAAGGTCTGACCCTGGAGGAAACCGACCGGGAGTTTTCCACCATTCTGCGGGAGGGCGATCAAGGCGTCCCGGTGCGGGTTCTGCAATACTATCTGGACGTCATCGGCTATTTTGACAATCAGGTCCCCGTTGTACGGCTAGACGGATACTTTGGACCGGAAACAAGGCAGGCGGTCATAGATTTTCAGGTTTCCCAAGAACTTACGCCCGACGGGATCGTAGGCCGCAACACTTGGAATCGGATGACCGAGGTCTATGAAACGATTCTGCGCACGCTTCCGGCCGAATACCAACATATCAGCGACCAGATTTATCCTGGGCGTTATCTCAGTCCCGGTATGGAGGGAGACGACGTGGAAAGCCTGCAACGTTTGCTGCAGCAGGCCGCCCGTATCGATCCCTCCCTGCCTAAGGTGCAGGTCACCGGAGTATATGGACCGGAGACCGAGGAAGCTATACGCATGATTCAGGAACGGTATGGGCTGCCGGTTAACGGCATTACAAGCCCGTTAACCTGGGGCCGTGTAGTTCTACTATCCAAAGGAATTTTAGCGTAAATCAAACCGCCTCCGTTCTTTTTTTGAAACGGAGGCGGTTTTTAACATCCGCTTTGCGTTAATCCTTATAAGAGACTGCGCCGTCAGGCGCGATTTTACAAAAAACAAATACCCTGCGCGAAGTTTTTACTTCAAAGGAACAACGAAAAATTTATCTTTTTAATAGATTGCCCTATAAAATCTATTAAAAACGGCCGTATAGACTGTTCCTCCAGCCTAGAATGCGTTTTAAAACAAAAAATGATATGGATTTTCGAGGATTTTTAACGTCTCGGTCATCTTTTCTGAGCAAATATACATCGTTTTGACTTTTACATTCCAGTTTGTCTTGCAAAGCAGAATTTTTGCGAGGCCCTCTAGCGCCTTGCTGTCCCGTATCCCGGCCTGGCTGTTGGCCAGACCTCTATCTGGCGTTCCCGGTCTGGCGTTCTCGGTATGGCCGTTGGCCGGACCTCTACAAGGCGTCCCTTACGGGAAGCAATGTAGAGGCGCTTTTGCGCCGGGACGCCAGAACGTCCTTTGGACGTTCATATAGATGGGCCGCAGAGAAA
>JAAVYX010000017.1 GCA_022791355.1 Clostridiales bacterium
GTTTACATTGCCGCTATCGCTATTTTGTTGATTTAGCGCAGTCGGTCATATTTTTCAAACAAGCCCTAAGCGAATGACCAAAGGCCGTTTTGACGTCCCGGCGCTAAAGCGTTTCTATCTGGCGACCCTGTCGCTAAAGCGTTCTCGCAAGGGACGCTGTTAGAGGTTTGGCTGAAAGTCAAACCGGGAATGCCAGTGCGCAGCGTTATAGGTTCCTCGCAAAAATTTTGCTTTGCAAAACAAAGCATAGGATTTCTTGCGGCTTTTGCTTTGCCCCTTTTTTCTGAACGAAATTCCATCATTTTTTTATTTTAAAACTCACTCTAGGGATTCTGCGCAGCGGAAAGGAATGTTTGCATGATGAAAATCACCTGTACGCCGGTTGGGGCCATTGCCGCCAATTGTTATTTGGTCGTATCTGGGGACGCCGCCCTGGTGATCGACCCAGGCGATTGGTCGCAAGCCCTGGAGCAGAAGCTGGAGCCCTATATGGACAAAATTCGGCTCATTCTTTTGACCCACCGCCACGCCGACCATCTCATGGCCGCCGCCTGGCTACAGGAAAAGTCCGGCGCGCAGACCGCCATTCATCTGGACGACGCTGCCGGTCTGATGGACCCCGGCGTCAGCCTGTCGGCCGAACTGGGGGTATTCGCCGCGCCCCAGCAGCCTTTGTGTCCCGACCTTGTGCTTAAGGACAAGGAGGTGCTGGAATGCGGGGATATGCACATACAGGTGCTGCATACCCCTGGACACTCCCAGGGCGGCGTTTGCTATCTGATTGACGACGGGAATAAGTCGGCCCTTTTCACGGGGGACACCCTTTTCGCCGGCGAAATTGGACGCACCGACATGCCTTCGGGGGATTATCCTACCCTTATGCGCTCTCTGGCCCGGCTGGCCGAGCTGCCGGGGGATTACCCTGTTTATCCCGGACACGGCGTCTACACCCTGCTGAGCAGGGAGCGAACCCAGAACCCCTATATGGTTGGCGCGGTGAAGGGGATGCGGCTATGAGCGGCTCCTTTACGCTGGCGGTCTGCGACCGAGCCTATCGTTACGAGTTGGAAAAGCTCTGCCGCCTCTTTTTCCCTTTTGCCAAAATCCAGGTACAGGTCTGCGAGGGAGCCGGAGAGCAGAGTGGGTTCCTAGGAGACGGGGCGGCGGCCCTCCGGCGGGTGGAGAAGGGCCGGGCGTATTTGACCGGCCGGGTGGAGATGGGGGGACAAAGGGTCCAGCGCCAAACCGAGCTGGCCGCGGACCCGTCTAGCTACGAGGAAGACTGTGAGCGGGAGCTGGCTGTCCTTTTATACGAATGTTTATCCGAGCTGACCGGAATGCGTCCCAAGTGGGGCATCCTGACCGGGGTGCGTCCGGCCAAGCTCATGCGCCGGCTGACCGGTCGGATGGGGCATGAGGCCGCGTCGGCTTATTTTCGAGATAAGCTGCTGGTGGCGCCGGAAAAGATCCGACTCTGCCGGGAGGTGGGGGCTAGCGAGGACGCCGTCACCGCCCTTTCTCGTCCCGACTCCTTTTCTCTTTACATCTCTATTCCCTTTTGTCCCAGCCGGTGCTCCTACTGCTCCTTTGTCTCCAATTCGGTGGAGAAGGCGGGCAAACTGATCCCCGGCTATGTGGAGCTGCTTTTAAAAGAAATCCGGCAGACCGGGCGGCTGGCGGCCCAGTCGGGTCTGCGGCTGGAGACGGTGTATTTTGGCGGCGGCACCCCCACCACCCTGACGGCCGGTCAGCTGACGGCGGTGATGGAGGCGGTGACCGCCTGCTTTGATTTGTCCCATTTGCGGGAGTACACGGTGGAGGCCGGCCGGCCGGATACCATCACGGCCGACAAGCTGCGGGCCATTCAGGCCGGGGGCGCTACCCGCATCAGCATCAATCCCCAGACCATGGAGGACAAGGTTTTGGCCGCCATCGGACGGCGGCATACGGCGGCCGAGACCGAGGAAGCCTTCGGGCTGGCCCGCTCTTTGGGCTTTGATAATATCAATATGGACGTCATCGCCGGCCTGCCCGCCGACCGTTTGGACGGCTTCGGGCGGACGTTGGACCGGATTTTGGCGCTGGAACCTGAGAGCGTCACCATCCACACCCTTTCCATGAAACGGGCCTCACGACTTTCCACGGGAGGTCTCCTGCCCGAACGGCAGGCCGGGGAGGAGGCCGCCGCCATGGTGGAACTGGGGGAAAAACGGCTGCGCGCGGCCGGCATTCTGCCCTACTATATGTATCGTCAGTCCAAGACGGTGGGAAATCTGGAAAATGTAGGATATGCGAAAAAAGGGTATGAGGGGCTGTATAACGTCTATATTATGGATGAGACCCATACCATTCTGGCCTGCGGCGCGTCGGGAGTCACCAAGCTGCGGGATCCGGACAGCAATCATATTGAACGCATTTTTAACTTCAAATACCCATATGAATATAGTAGCCGTTTCGAGGAAATGGCGGCCCGAAAGGACAGGGTGAAGACTTTTTATGAGGAATACGGACCCGCGTCTGACCGAAGCCGGTCAGATTAATGACGCGTTGCAAAAGGACCCGGCGGTCCGCATCGCCGAAGACGAGCATATCTATCACGACGCCATCCGGCAGTTTGCCAATACGGTGGCCGGGCGGGCGCCCTCGGTAGGGGGGAGCCAGATTATCATGCTGGCCGGGCCCACCGCCTCGGGCAAGACCACCACGGCCCACATTCTGCGGGATATGTTAGCCCATCGAGGCGTGGGAGCGGTGACGATTTCTTTGGACGACTTTTACCTGCGGCCGGATTGTATGCCCGTTCCGGAGGACGGGAAGCCGGATTTTGAAAGCGTACACGCCCTGGACCTGCCCCTTTTGAACGCCTGCTTTATGGAGCTGTTGGAAAAGGGGGAGACCCAGCTGCCCCAGTTTGATTTCCAGGCCGCCGCCCGGGCGGATCAGCGCACCCGCGTCCAGCTGCGGACGGGAGACGTGGCCATTGTGGAGGGCATACACGCCTTGAATCCTTTGATCGTGGACCCCCTGCCGGCCGACAATCTGTTAAAGCTCTACATCAGCGTGGCCTCCGATTTGCAAGACGACCGGGGAAATATCCTGCTTTCCGGCCGGGAGCTGCGGTTGGTCCGCCGGATCCTTCGGGATTATATCTACCGAAACTCCACCCCGGCTAACACCCTGGATATGTGGCCGGGGGTAGTGGCTGGAGAGGAAAAACATCTGGCCCCCTATACGGATGACGCCGACTACCGCATCAACACCTTCCACGCCTACGAGCCGGCCATTTTCCGCGACCGCGTTTTGGAGCTGCTGGAAACGGTGCCCAAGGAAAATCCGCTGTACGGACAGGTCCGCCGGCTGCAGGCGGGACTGGCTCCCATGCGCTCCCTTTTCTGGGAGCTGGTGCCCGACAACTCGGTGCTGCGGGAGTTTATCCCCGACAGAGCCGGATTATAAAAGGGCCTGGGCTAGACGGCCGGCCGAGAGATGCGGTGAAATTTCTGTGAATTTTGCCCGAATCCGCTTTCCGTTTCATTGCATACGGAGGAAGGGTATGGTATAATGTCCGCAAAGCGGACGTTA
>JAAVYX010000116.1 GCA_022791355.1 Clostridiales bacterium
CTCAATGATTTCCACTTTCATTTCTTTGCACAGCTTTTTGATGATCGCGATCACATCTTCCCTTAATGTTTTGTAGATCACTTTTCTCCGGTACTTTGGTGCGAATACCACATGGTATTCGCACCGGTAACTCGAATGTGCCGTATGCTTTACCTCATTTTTCATTCCGCGTAAAACCTCCTTGCTCTTTCGTGATGCGGTTGCCAGACCATCTTGATTGTAGCACGGAGGTTTTATTTGCCAAGGCCTGTTTTATTTACCCCTGGTTCAACCAGGGGGGTTCTTTAGCCTATAGGCAATAACAAAAGGGCAGTCGTTATACAAAACGACTGCCCTTTTGTGTTGTATACTAAAGCGGAACACCCTTCTGTCGAGCAGAGGTAGAGAGAAAAAGCATAAGCGGAAGGCAATTCATTGGAAAGCCGGTTTTTACAAAGCAAAAGCCCTTAGAACGGCAAACCGTGATGAATCAGACCGGCTGCCTCCGTCTGATTGAGCCTGTATACGGGCAGTAGGGCGTTGGATGCGATTATACGGCTCATACCCCTTCGGGAAGCCGGTAATTAGCCCTTGTAGAGCCTGTGCAGTCGCCGCTTTAGAGGTTCTCTAGACGTTATCCCGATTTGGCGCGGAAGCCTAACACGGCCGCCTGCGGGAAGGCTCCTGAAAACCACGCCGCAGACTTTTTTACTCGGCCGTAAAATCCAGCCGCACGCTGCCGTAGTCGATGTGGATTTTGATCTCTCGTTTGCCCTCGTGCCGGGTTTCCAGGTTGGACTTGCCGTCCTTGATTTCCACGCTGGCGCGATAGTCTTCCTTTGCGCCCAGCAAGGTTCCGGCAACGTCGCCATCCTTCATATCGCATTCCAGCAGTCCGGCCGCCGCTCGGTCCAGAATCAGATCGCCATAATGCACATAGACCTTCAGGTCGCCGTCGATACGGGTTTCCCGCAAGGTTACATCCATGCTCTTGCCGTCGATTTGACAGTTCGCGGCGGCGACTGCCTCCAGCCGGGTCCTACTGTAGCTGCCCTTTAGCGCCAGGTCGCCGGTCACATCGGTCTCCAGCAGCTCCAGGCTGCCGTCCTTCCGGTCGACCTGTAGACTCTCGGCCCTCACCCGCTCCAAAAATACGCTACCATAGTCCTGCCGCAAGGTACAGGCGCCCGCTATGGAAAGGGAAGCCAGCCGCAGCCGGCCGTCCTTCTTTTCCACTTTCAGCGCGGCGATTTCCTGCAAGTCCTCTAGCTCCAGACTGCCGTAGCCCTGCTCGATTTGCAGGCCGCCCCGGAAAGCCTCCGGCAAAACGATTTCCACTTCCGGCCGTTTCCAGTCCCCTATCATCACCAGTTCGTACCATTTACGGGGCTTTTTGACTTCCTGGACCGAAAGCGTCCCGTCGGCACGCTGATCGACCGTAAGCTCCATACCCTCCCCGGTTATATGAATTTGATCGGCCGGCCCGCTGGACAAACGCAGGTTAACGTCCCCTATGTCCACCGCCAGACCGCTTGCCATGGGATAATCGCCGGAAAAATGAATCTCCTCCCGGCCGGTTAACCGATCCAGATCAAAGTCGGCCATAGCCAGACCGGCGGCGCTCAAAATCACGCCGATTCCGATTGCCACACCCGCAACAATCAAGAGCAGTTTTTTTGAATAACCCTTCATGCCGTCTTCCTCCTCTGTTTACGAAACAGGCCCGTAACCCATCGGGTGACCGCCGCCGTGGCCTTGGCCAGGGCTTTGCAGCAGGCAATCAGGCCGAGTACTGAAAAGATCGCCAGACCCAGACAAATAAAGCCTGCGCCCATCTGGGCCAGTCCGTAGGGCAGATTGTGGGGCATAAGAAAGAGAGAAGCCACCGGCACCGCCACGGCTACCGCCAGAAAGATAAGGGCGCAGAGTCCCAGCGTCAGGGCGGGAATCCAGAGCAGGATATAAACCGTCAGCAGCAGGAGCGCGGCGGTCAGCAGAAGCGAGCCCCACAGGGGAAAGCCCAACGCCAGCAGTACGATAACCCAAATCCGCCGCCCCCTTTCCTTTGGAAGAACCTGGGACGCGGCCGCCTGCTCCTCGGTCAAATCCGCGGCAATTTTCTCCGGGTCGCCCAAACGGGCTACCGCCTCTTCCTCGCTGCAGCCGTCCTCGATCAGGTCGGCATAGAGCTCCTGATAAAAAAGCTGGGTCTTCCCCCGTTCCTCTGCGGGGAAGCCGGACAGCGCCTTGCCTAACCCCGCGAAAAATTCATCTCTATTCATATTGATCCGCCTCCTCAATAAATTTGTATACCTGCATGACGCTGTTCCAATCCTCCACAAAGTCACGGATGCGCCGCCGGCCCGCGTCGGTAATCCGGTAGTACTTCCGCAGACGGCCGTTGTGCTCCACCGCGTAGGTAGTCAGGCAGGCCGCCCCCTCCAGACGCTTTAAAATCGGATAGAGGGTGGATTCGGTTATCGCGATACAGGTGGAAATATCCCGTATGATCTGATATCCATAGGAATCCCCCTTTTTGAGAACCGCCAGCACGCAGGTCTCCAAAAGCCCCTTCTTGAGCTGCGTATCCACCTAGACACCTCCCTTTGCATAATACTATATATCACATAGTATTATGTGTCAAGTGGTATTCTCAAAAAACCGTAATTTTTACAGACTTTTTTCGGCACAGGAGATTGGTTATAGATTTCACTGCAGCCCGTCAGGCGAATAGTCAGAGGCTGTTTGCCGCTTCTCGAGCCGGGACGCCTTGGTAAACAAGGCGCCGGAGAGGCTCGCAAAAAAGCACACAAAGCGTACCGTATACAAAAAGCCTCCAGACAGGCTTCATACGCCTGTCTGGAGGCTTACCATCAATTGTTCGCGGGCAGGTCTGCCTGGGAACCCAAGTAGTTCATAAAGGCAAAAAAGCCATTCGTTTGGGCTGGATGTATGCATGGCGGCGTTGTCATCCCAGCCGGCCAGCTAACGGCTTGCTCCATATGCAACCTTCTAATAAAAAAGATGTTATTCTTGCTTTATGGACTACTGGAGCGTGTTTAAAAACTGGAGAAAAGCTGGTATTTTGTTCAGAAACAGGTGATTGCAAGGACGAAATCGCAAGAAAGGCCTTCGCCTTTCCAGAATTTCCAACCATGTGCCTGTTTATGGGCGGCCTATATTGGCGTTTTCATACACAATCTAGGTCCGCGTCTCCATACTACAAGTAAAAACTCCATTATCATATATCATAATAGTAGAAGGACAAGGCGCAGCCGAGCCTTGTTCCCTTTATTTTGAGAGGGATAATCACAAAACGACCCCTCCGCCCCAAACCTGGGACTGCGTGATTGCCAGAACGGTTTCGGTAGGAATACCGGCGATTTCGCTGCCGAAAATTTCTCGTAGATTTCCGCCCGTCAGCATGGAGGCCAACCGGGACTTCGCAGCAGCGGATGCGGCCAGCTGGGAAGCCTGGATGTGCTGCTGCATCTGTTTTTCCACCGCCAGCTTCATAAACGCGGCGTGGCGGGCCAGCCTCAAATCCCACCAGCTTTCTTGATCGTCAGAACCGCTCTTGGAGTAGGTAATCTCCCCGCCGCCGCTGGAGGAACAGGCATTACAGATGTTCCCGTCCTCCCCGATGGCAACGGCCTGAGACATATCCCATGTACTTCCGGGCATGATGGCCTCGTTGCGTGTCACATCAAAGGCAAACCATGTGTCGATCTTCGCAAAAATCTCCTGGGCATAGGCTGGATCTTGTTCCATGCGCTCCTGCACCTTGGGATGAATAACCACGGCCTTGCTCCCCGGCGGGACGTTGCCCAAGGCGTGAATCTCCTTCGGAGCGGTAAACCTGCCGTCTATGGAGCCGTAGAAGGGATTGGCCCCGGTAGGCTGCCAATTCTCCAGCGTTTCCTTTGCTTTGTCCCCGTCCTGGTACAGAAGGTAGTGGGGGTAGTCGTTCCGGGTGCGCCAATAACCGCTGCTGGCATCAAAAACGTGGTAGTGGATGTTTGGATATTTCGCTTTCAGCATGGTTTCC
>JAAVYX010000117.1 GCA_022791355.1 Clostridiales bacterium
CGCCTTCGAGGGCTGTATGCCCCAGACCCGTTTTGTGCTCAAAAAGGCCCTAGGCCTGGGCAAAAAGCCGGTGGTGGTGGTCAATAAAATTGACCGTCCCATGGCCCGTCCGCAGGAGGTGGTGGACGAGGTGCTGGACCTCTTCATCGAGCTGGGGGCCGACGATGAACAGCTGGAGTTCCCGGTGGTTTACGCTTCCGGACGGGACGGCTACGCCAGCATGGACCCCGACGTAATCGGCAAAGACTTAAAGCCCTTGTTTGAAACCATCGTAAACCAGATCGCGCCGCCCCAGGGCGACTCGGAGGGCCCCCTGCAAATCCTCTTTTCCAACATTGATTACGACGACTATCTGGGCCGTATCGGCGTGGGCCGGGTAGAACGGGGCCGGGTGAAGGCCGGCCAGGCGGCCACCCTCTGCCATGCCGACGGTTCCACCAGCCATGTGCGTATCGCCAAGCTCTATATGTTCGAGGGCCTGCGGCGGGCCGAGGTGGAATCGGCCGCCTTAGGCGACATTATCTCAGTGGCCGGCATTCCCGATTTGAATATCGGCGAAACGGCCTGCGATCCCGAGCATATCGATCCCCTGCCCTTTGTCAAGATCGACGAGCCCACTTTATCCATGAACTTTATGGTAAACAACTCCCCCTTCGCCGGCAGAGAAGGCAAGTTTGTCACCTCCCGCAACCTGCGGGACCGGCTGTTCAAGGAGGTGGAGACCAACGTAAGCCTGCGGGTCAAGGAGACCGATTCGGCCGATACCTTTGAGGTTTCCGGCCGGGGCGAGCTGCATCTTTCCATCCTTATCGAAACCATGCGGCGGCAGGGGTATGAGTTTCAGGTTTCCCGTCCCAGCGTCATCTATAAGTACGACGGGGATAAGAAGCTGGAGCCCATCGAGCTGTTGATGGTGGAGGTGCCCGAGTCCTACGTGGGCGCCGTCATGGAGCGGCTGGGAACCCGTAAGGCCGAGCTGCAAAACATGGGTACCAGGGAAGGGGGCAGCACCCATCTGGAGTTCCTGATTCCCGCCCGCGGGCTGATGGGCTATCGCTCCCAGTTTCTCACCGACACCAACGGCAACGGCATCATGAATCATATTTTCCACGGCTACGAGCCCTATAAGGGAGACATCGAGCAGCGTCTGACCGGCTCCATCGTGGTGCACGAAAGCGGGGAGACCACCGGCTACGGTCTGTATAATACCCAGAGCAGGGGACGGCTGTTTGTGGGTCCCGGCCTGGAGGTCTACGAAGGTATGGTAGTGGGGGAGAACCCCAAGAACGAGGATATCGTCTGCAACGTCTGTAAGAAAAAGCAGGCCACCAACATGCGGGCCGCCGGCTCGGACGACGCCCTCAAGCTGACGCCCCATTCGACGCTCAGCCTGGAGCAGTCCTTGGAGTTTATCAAGGAGGACGAGCTGGTGGAGGTCACTCCCAAGTCCATCCGTATCCGCAAGCGGGTGCTGGCCAAGGAACTGCGCATGAAGCAGGCCAGCAAGAACAAATAAGCCTTGCAGAAAGCGGGGAAGTCCGGTATGATCATAGATTTCCACACCCACGCCTTCCCGGAGAAAATCGTCGATAAGGCCATGCGCACCCTCAGCCGCAACGCCGGCAACGCTCTGCCCTTTACCGACGGGCGGGCGGAGAGCATCGTCCGTTATATGGATGAAAACGGCCTGGATAAATCAGTGGTGCTGAATATCGCCACCAATCCCCGGCAGCAGCGCAGCGTCAACGACTTCGCCGTTTCCATCGACGGCGGCCGGCTTGTCTCCTTCGGTTCGGTCCATCCCGACGCGCCCGACGCGGTGGAGGAGCTCCACCGTATCAAGGAGCTGGGGCTGCGGGGGGTGAAGCTCCACCCCGACTACCAGGAATTTTTTGTGGACGACGACCGGCTGCTGCCTATTTACGAGACTATCGAAAAGCTGGAGTTGATTCTGGTTTTCCACGCCGGGGTGGACATCCAGTTTTTCGAGCCGGTGCACTGTCCGCCCCAGCGGCTGGCCCAGGCGCTGTCGGTCTTTCCCAGCGGACGGGTGGTGGCCGCCCATATGGGCGGGTACATGCGGTGGTATGAGGTGGAGGAGCATCTAGCGGGGAAAAATCTCTATTTGGACACCGCCTTCGCCTACTCCCGCATGCCCAGTCCCCACGCCGCCCGGATCATACGAAAGCATGGGGCCGAACGGATCCTGTTCGGCAGCGATCTGCCTTGGAGCGGGCCGGCGCTGGAAAAGCGGTTTATCGAAAGCTTGTCCCTTTCAGAGGAAGAGGAACGGGCTGTGCTGGGGGATAACGCCTGTCGGCTGCTGGGGATAGAGGCTAATAGTTTATGATAAAAGGGGCGGCGAGTCTATGGCTTTGCCGCTTTTCGGCGGCCGGCGCGTCAAACTTGGAAAGGCCGCCGGCCCGGCCTGGGCCCTTCGCCAGGCCCTCCTGCGAGACGGCCGTCAGGCGTATGGTCCCCTCGCGGGATAACGACGCCTTTGACCCGCGCAGGGATTATAGGAGAAAATGGTGATAGGCTTTGGAGTATATCCTTCTGGATTTGGAATGGAACGGCGCCTACTGTAAAAGCGCGGATAAATTTGTCAATGAAATTATCGAGATCGGCGCCGTGCGGCTGAACGAGCGACTGGAGGAGGTGGGCAGCTTTCGGCAGATGGTCCGTTCCCAGCTGACCAAGCGGCTCTGCGGCCGGTTTAAGGAGCTGACCAACATTACCAATGAGGAAATGGCCGCAGGCGTTCCCTTTACCCAAGCCTTAGCCGCCTACACGGCCTGGGCGGGGAAGGACGCCGTGACCATGACTTGGAGCAATACGGATTTGTACGTCCTGTTGGAAAACTGCCGGCTCTTCGGCGGCGAGAAACGTATTCCCTGTATCGGCCTGTATGCGGATTTACAGCGGTATGTGCAGGAGAAGTTGCGGGAGAGAGGCGTGGCGCATAAGGGACAGATGTCTTTGGCACACGCGGCCCAGGCCTTTGGCTTGGATACCGCCGGCTTCGACCTGCACCGCGCCCAGGACGACAGCCGGGTCTGCTGCGAGCTGCTTCGTCTGACCTATGAGGAGGCCGCCTTGACCGCCTGCCTGGAAAATACCCTGGTCGAGGATTATTACGACCGTCTGACCTTTAAATCCTATATGATCTCGGATCTGAACAGCCCTTATATCGATAAAAACGAGATGCGGTTCCGTTGTGAAGAATGCGGCCGTTTCGCCCGGCGGATGGGTAAGTGGGTTTTTAAAAACCGGATGTTCCGCGCCAACTACCGCTGCGGCAACTGCGGGCATACCTTTCGAGCCCGCATCGGCTTCAAAAAACGGTATGACAGCGTGGAGATTAAGCGGGCGGTGGAGCCGATTCCAGCGGAAGATCAGGAAGCGTCAGCGGCGCAGCCGGAGGCCGCTGTTCTGACCGCAGCTGAATAAAACAACAGCGAGACATATTTTGTCTTCCTGCCGCCTATATCTTTAGTAGCTTGTTTGCCGCAGGCTGTTAGGATGCGGGCGGCTGTTATTTTGCATATTTACTTTTTTGACTTTTTTCGATAGAATGGGGGAGAATGGCAGGCTTGCCTTTTATTTTGACAGCGTGAAGTTTGGCGGTCTGTCACTTTGTTTTTGGGGATAAGCAGGAGGTTTCGCGCCAGGTGTACGATTGTTATTTTTCCAATACCTGCTCGCGAGACGCGCATCTTTCTTTTGTCACGATTAGATCGACTTTTGGAGGAACAGCAAAAGGATGCTTGGCGCGAAACCTCCATCCTAGCCAATCAGAATGAAAACGCATACCTGCCGTGCAGCCGTACTATCAGCCAATAAAAGAAAGCAATAAGTTACCACATATTCTACAAATGAAAAAAGCCTATATAAAATATAATAAAAACAAGAAAAGCGGTGATGCGGGTTTTGGGCGAAACAATCGAGAACCTGGTAAAGGAAATATCTCAGGCCGTCTGGGGCCTGCCCACGGTGGCCATACTGGGCTTTGTGGGGTTGCTGTACACCCTGCGCAGCCGCTTTTTCCAGTTTCGCCGTTTTGGAACGGTCTGGAAAAACACCTTCGGCAGCCTCTTTAAAAGAGGAAGCCGGGCCGAAAGCCAGTCGGCCTTCAAGGCTATGGCCACCGCCCTTGGCGGCACCATCGGCATCGGCAATATAGCCGGCGTGGCCACCGCTATCGTGGCCGGCGGCCCGGGGGCTGTTTTCTGGATGTGGATTTCCGGCTTTATCGGTATGATGACCAAGCTGGCCGAGGTGTGCCTGGCGGTAACCTATCGCCGCACCGGGCCGGACGGGACCCACTACGGCGGCCCCATGTACTATATGTTGGACAGTATGGGCAAACGATTTAAGCCGCTGTCCGTCCTGTTCGCCTGTTTTTGCCTGCTGGCTTCCTTCGGTATCGGCAGCATGACCCAGACCAATTCCGTGGCCTCCTCACTGTATGATAATTTCGGCCTTCCGCCCGTCCTGGTGGGCCTGCTGATCGCGGGACTGGTTCTGCTGGTGGTCTGCGGCGGCATCAAGCGCATATCTAACTTTACCGGCGTATTCGTACCCTTTATGGCGATTTTTTATCTGCTTTTCGCCCTATGGGTGCTCCTGGTCAACCGGGCCTATCTGCCCAAGGCCCTTTCCAGTATTTTCAAATCGGCCTTCGGCCTGCAGCCCGCGGTGGGCGGCGCGGCCGGCTTCGCGGTCTCCCGGGCTGTCAGCGTAGGGGTCAGCCGCGGGGTGTTTACCAACGAGGCCGGTATGGGCAGCGCCCCTATCGCCCACGCCTCCTCTGACGTGAAGGACCCCTTGTCCCAGGGGATGTGGGGCGTGGTGGAGGTCTTTTTGGACACCATTGTGGTCTGTACGGTGACCGCTTTGGTGATCCTGACCTCAGGAGTCTACCGGGGCGGTACGGCTTTGGACGGGGTTGCCCTGACGACCGCGGCCTTTCAGGAGGTCTTTGGGAGCTTCGGCGGCAAATTTGTAGCCGTTTCGGTCACTTTGTTCGCCTTCGCCACCATTCTAGGATGGTCCTATTACGGCGAGGCGGCCTTGCAGTTTTTGACCGGGGAGCGGCGGTGGCCATCTTATGTATACAAAGCCGTCTTTTCCGGCTCTATTATGGTGGGCGCTCTGGCCGAGCTGGGATTGGTATGGAATTTGGCGGATATTTTCAACGGCCTGATGATCCTGCCAAACGTTTTGGCCTTGGTGCTGCTCTATCCTGTGGTGGTGGATCAGATCGACCAGATGGACGGACGATTGCCGAAAAAGGGAAGGATACGCCGTTTCCCCAAGCGTTGGGGCGGCGATCTGCCGGATTAACGGGACGTAAAGGGCTGAAGCCGGGGGCTTCGGCTCTTTTTCGTGACGCTCGTGCAAAATAATTCTTTCGGCTTGACCGGCGGGGAAGGAGGCTGGTAAAGGAAATGATCCGGCCGATGCCCTTAGAGTCCGTTTAAAAACGCCATAAAACCGTCTTTTTATCCGCTTGCGGGCGTTTTGTTCGCAAAAATTTCTTGGCAAACGCGCGTTTGTCTTGTACTTTTCCCTCCAAACCTATTCTATCTGCATAAAAGTCCATCTTTTCTCTGGCTACAAGAACATTTTCGTCCTAAAACCGTCAATTGGATTCTCCAAAGCCGCCGTAAGTCATTGGTTGGCGGGCGGTTTTTAGGAAAATTTTACATTTCGTTTTACTATTACCCATCGGCGTATGCTATAATCTTTATATATCTTTTAGAAAGGGGAGGGGCGGAAAATGGTCATAGAAGCCTGTGCGCTCTGTCCCCGCAAATGCGGCGCTTACCGGGATGAGACCGGCAACCGGGGCGGCTGGTGCGGTATGCCGGCGGCGCCCGTGATAGCCCGGGCGGCCCTGCATCATTGGGAGGAGCCCTGTATCAGCGGAACGAGAGGCTCGGGTACGATTTTTTTCAGCGGTTGTATATTGGGCTGCTGTTTTTGCCAGAATGATAGTATAAGCCACGGCCGGCAGGGGCGGGCCGTGACGGTGGAGCGGCTGGCCGACATATTTCGGGAGCTGGAGGCGTCCGGGGCCCACAACATCAATCTGGTCAACCCCACGCATTACGCCGACGCTGTGCTTGCGGCGGCCGAACGTTACCGGCCGGCCATTCCCTTCGTATACAATTCCGGCGGCTATGAACGGGTGGAGACCCTGCGGCGGCTGGAGGGCCTGATCGATATTTATCTGCCCGATATGAAGTACGCCGACCCGGCCAGATCCCGACGGTACGCCGGGGTGGAGGATTACTTTTCCGTGGCCGCCGCAGCCTTGCGGGAGATGCGTAAGCAGACGGGGGAGAACCTTTACGAGGAGGAGCAAGGGACGCGGCTGCTGCGGCGGGGAATGCTCGTCCGCCACCTGCTCCTGCCCCAGGGAACCGGCGACGCCCTTCAAATTCTCGGCTGGATAAAGGAGAACCTGCCGGGGGTCCCGGTGAGCCTCATGGCCCAGTACCTCCCCTGCGGCCGGGCGGCCGACTACAAGGAAATCAACCGGCGGATTACCAAGCGGGAGTACGACAAGGTGCTGGCCGCCCTGGAGGCCCTTTCGCTGGACGGGTTTATTCAGAAGAGAAGCAGCGGCGACGCTTTATACATACCGGCCTTTGACGGAACCGGCGTAACAGCCTGCGAGACGTCGGAAAGGAGCAGATTATGACCCGAACCAAGCTGCGGGACCGCATTTTGCCTTCCTATACCAAGGGAGAAGAAATATTCAATATGGTTTCCCACATTGTGGGAGCCGGATTCGCCATTGCCGCTTTAGTACTCTGCGTGGTAGTGGCCGCCCTTTTCGGCAACGGCTGGGGCGTGGCCAGCGGCGCTATCTACGGCGCGACTATGATATTGCTCTATACCATGTCCAGCCTCTATCACGGCCTGCGGCCGGAAATGGCCAAAAAGGTTTTCCAAATTATCGACCACTGTTCTATCTATCTGTTGATCGCGGGAACCTATACCCCTATCACCCTATGCAGCCTGCGGCCGGGTTACCCAGTTACCGGCTGGGTGATCTTCGGCACGGTATGGGGATTGGCGGCGCTGGGAATTACCCTCAACGCCATCGATCTCAAGGGCTTCCGGGTTTTTTCCATGATCTGCTATCTAGGGATGGGCTGGTGTATTGTATTCGCCTTGAAGGCTACGCTGGAATGCTTGCCCTTGCCGGGACTTTGGCTGCTGCTGGCCGGCGGCGTTTTCTACACCCTGGGCGCGATTTTGTACGGGCTGGGCAAGAAAAAACGATATATGCATTCGGTTTTCCATCTCTTTGTGCTGGCGGGCAGTATTTTGCACTTTCTGCTGATTGCTTTCTATGTCATGCCGGGGAAATAGTTTTTTGCTATTTGTGCTGCATTTTTTCTTTTTTATACGTAGTGGGAGGTTTCGCGGCAGATTTTCTCTATCTTTTTTGATTAGATAGAGGTTTCGCGCCAGATATACTTTTTCTCTTTCTCCAATACCTAATCTAATAGCGCGACATACTTTTCTTTGTGTGAAGAAAAGTATAGATTTCTCTGCGGCCCATCTAAGCGAA
>JAAVYX010000118.1 GCA_022791355.1 Clostridiales bacterium
ATCGGCCTGCGGCTGATCAACGTCAACGTCACCGATATCACCGACGAGTCGGGCTACATCGAGGCCCTGGGTAAGGAAGCGGCCGCCAAGGCCATCAACGACGCCAAGAAAACGGTTGCCGAGAAGAACCGTGACGGTAGCGTGGGCGAGGCCCAGGCCGTCAAGGATCAGCGTATCAGCGTGGCCGAGGCCAACGCCACCGCCATCGCCGGTGAGAACGAGTCCAAGGCCGCGGTGGCCCAGTCCGACGCCACCCGACGCGAGAAGGAAGCCGAGGCCCAGCGCCGTGCGGTTACGGCCGAGAAGATCGCCGAGGCCAAGGCGCTGGAGGAGGCCTACGCCGCCCAGCAGATCGCCGAAAAAGCCCGCGCCGACCGCGAACTGGCCACCCAGCAGGCCGATATCATCGTAAAGGCCCGTATCGATAAGGAGCGCAAGGAGTTGGAGGCCGAGGCCTTGGCCGAGCAAATTCGCCGCAAGGCCAAGGGCGAGGCCGACGCCACCTACGCTACCATGGAGGCCCAGGCTCGCGGTATCCAGGAAATCCTGCAAAAGCAGGCCGAAGGCTTTAAGAAGATCGTGGACGCCGCCGGCGGCGACCCCAACGCCGCCATACAGCTTATGCTGGTGGATAAGATTGAGGAACTGGTCAAGATCCAGGTCGAGGCGGTCAAGAACCTGAACATCGATAAGGTCACCGTCTGGGATTCTATGGGCGGTAAGGACGGTTCTTCCACCACCTCCAACTTCCTCAGCAGCATGATGAAGTCCATCCCGCCCTTAAACGAGACCTTTAAAATGGCCGGTATGCAGGTGCCCGAGTTCCTGGGCAAGCAGATCGAGGACCAGCCCGCCCCGCCCGCCGCGGCTGAATAAGTCCCTGCTTCCCGATCCGTGCAACGGGAGCCCAAGGAGGGAGAAGTATGCGGCCCTGCTGGATATGCTGTTTCTCAGCGGCCCTGCTGCTTGTGATCTGGGTTCGGGTTTGGCCGGTGGATTCTGTCATACTTTTACCGGCCGGTTACCCAAGCGGCAAGGGGCGCGGACAAACGGATCGCAGTGCCCGCCCGAGTGGGCGGCCTGACCTCCAAACGGCGAGGGATTGCCTTTCGGCTTGCGGACGACACTGCCCTGACCCTTGCGGTAAGCCGGCGGGTCTTTGCGAAATGTCCCCACCGCGCCACAGGACAGTTAACCGCCCGCGGCCGCTGCTTCCAGCGCTTTGCGCAGGACGGGATCGGCGGCGTAAAGGTAGGACGTCCGGCTCGGACCGGCGGCAGTCCAATATGAAGACAGCGCCCCCTTTCGCTTTAAACGAGAGAGGGCGCTTTTTCTGTCAGGCAGGGGACTTTGACAAAGATGGTAGACGGTAATTGCACTTGGACATGGGGTGCATGAGGGCTTTGCATACCGTAGGGTATGCCGCTCTGCTTGTATGCTTCTCAGCGGCGGCGCGACTTAGACCCAGTATGCAGAAAGGATGCATGCCGTCTGCGCGAGAATTTTTGGGCCGATCTGCGTACCATTTTCTTGCTGTAGCACAATATGCCCGCGAAAATTTGTCTTGCTCGGCTAAAAAATTTCTCTTGTATACGTCGCCCTCTGCCTATGCATACAGGTTTTTACTTTTTGTTTTTCTCGTAGATCAGCCGCAGACCCTCCAAAAGCAGATTTTCCTCTAGCCGAATCTGACGGCGGCAGACCGCCACGACCTCCCGTGCCAGCCCGCCCGTGGCGATGACTGAGGCTTTTTCCCCCAGCTCATCCTCAATGCGGTCGATCAGTCCGTCCACCATGGCGGCCGCGCCCAGCACCAGACCGGATTTCATGGAATCCACCGTGTTGCTGCCGATAACCTTTTTGGGCGCTTCGATATGGATGGCGGGAAGCTGGGCCGTCCGGCTGGCCAGCGCGTCCAGGGTGATGCCGATGCCGGCGCAGATCGCGCCGCCCAGGAAGGCCCCCTCCTTATCCAGTACGCTGATGGTGGTGGCCGTCCCCAAATCCACAATGATGCAGGGGGCGGGGAAAAGGGCTAGGGCGGCTACGGCCCCGGCGGCCAGATCGGCTCCCAGCTGGGCCGGATTGTCAATCTTGATGTTCAGCCCCGTCTTGACTCCCGGCCCCAGCACCAGCGGGGTCACGCCGCAGAACTTTTGGACGGCCTGCTTGGTCACGGCCCCCACGTGGGGCACCACCGAGGAAATAATGGCCCCGTCAATCTGAGCCGCCGACGCGCCGTTGATGTCCATAATGTCCCGCAGCTCCACCGCGTATTGATCGGCGGTGCGCCGGGGGTCGGTGGCCATGCGGGCCAGCATTTTCAGCTCCTTGCCCTCATAGGCTCCAAGGGTTATGTTCGTATTGCCGATGTCGATGGTCAGTAGCATGTGCGAGCACCTCTTTTATACGCTTTGCGTAAATTTTTACCTTTGCAATGGTTTCGCGTTTTTTTGTTTGACAAAAGAGGGGAGCGCCTATTCGATTCGGTTTTGGAGCATCAGGAAAAGCGCGCCCGGCGCGAAACCTCCCGCTAAGCTAAACAAAAAAGAAAACCAAATAAAAATTCTACGCTTATTGTAGCCGTAAAAAGGAAAAAAATCAAGAGAAAGGGACAAACCCCGTTGACTTCCGCCGCGGCCGATGGTATAATGCAAAATGCTATTGACTGTAAGTATGTCCATAGCTCCTTGCCCCGAGAGAAACGGGGCCAAAAGTCCAAAAGGAGGTGCTTTTCATGGTAACGAGCAAGTATGAGGTCGTGATGATTTTCTCGGTGAAGAACGGCGAGGAAGCCGTTGAAGCGCTGAGCAACAAGTTCAAGGCGCTCATCGAGGAGAACGCTACGCTGGAAGGCGTTGACGTGTGGGGCAAGCGCCGCTTGGCCTACCTGATCGACGACCAAGCCGAGGGCCATTACGTTCTGATGAACTTCGAGAGCGGACCCGACTTCCCGGCTGAGCTGGACCGTGTGTCCAAGATCACCGACGGCGTTCTTCGCAGCCTGATTGTGAAGAAGGAAGCGTAAGGAGGCGGACGGTAATGCTCAATATCGTCGCATTAATGGGCCGGCTCACCGCCGATCCCGAGCTGCGCTATACCCAGTCCAATATCCCCGTGACCAGCTTTTGCCTGGCGGTGGACCGCCGGTACAGCCGGGCCGGAGAGGAAAAACAGACCGACTTTATCAATATCGTGGCTTGGCGGCAGTCCGCCGAGTTCGTCTCCAAGTGGTTCAAAAAGGGCCAGCTGGTGGCGGTGGACGGGTCTATCCAGACCCGGAAATACCAGGATAAAGACGGTAATAACCGGACGGCTGTTGAAGTCGTCGCCAACAACGTCCACTTTGCCGAGTCCAAGCGGGACAGTAGCGCAAGCGGAGGCTACGGCGGCGGATACGGTCAGCCCGGACCGGGCAGCGCTCCCGCCCCGCAGGCCGCCCCGTCCTACTCCAATACTGACACCGGCGATTTTGCCGAGTTGTCCGGAGACGACGACCTGCCCTTCTAAACAATGAAAACGACACGACTTTGCCGCGATACGATAGGTATTCCGGCTGCAAGGAGGTTATGAAAAGTGGAAAGAAATGATCGTCCGGCCCGCCGCAAGGGCCGCAAGAAGGTTTGCCATTTCTGTGTCGACCGGGTGGAGACCATCGATTATAAGGACATCGCCCGTCTGCGCAAGTTTATTTCCGAGCGGGCCAAGATTCTGCCCCGCCGCGTGACCGGCACCTGCGCCAAGCATCAGCGCGAACTGACCGTGGCCATCAAGCGCGCCCGTCACATCGCCCTGTTGCCCTACGTCAGCGACTAAGGCCAGCCTTTGTATAACTCGAACGATCCCCTTTGCCGAAAAGGCAAAGGGGATTTTTTTATTGCCTATAGGCTAAAGAAAACCCCTGGTTGAACCAGGGGTAAATAAAAAAGGCCTTGGCAAATAAAACCTCCGTGCTACAATCGAGATGGTTTGGCAGCCGCATCACGAAAGAGCAAGGAGGTTTTAAGCGAGATGAAAAATGAAGTAAA
>JAAVYX010000119.1 GCA_022791355.1 Clostridiales bacterium
CGGTTTTCCTCTTGACCCGGTCGAAAGGGTTTAGAGGAAAAACGCAGTTTTTCCGGGAGGTGTGTCTTTTGCATACTTTTCTTCACACAAAGAAAAGTATGTCGCGCTATTAGATTAGGTAATGGAGAAAGAGAAAAAGTATACCTGGCGCGAAACCTCTATCTAATCAAAAAAGATAAAGAAAATCTGCCGCGAAACCTTTCACGAATCAAAAAAACAAGGCAACAACCTGCTAAAGGCAAAAAATCTATTTTATGAAAAGAAGGAGGAAACGCCATGCTGCTTAAGTCCTTAACCATACAGGGCTTCAAGTCCTTTGCGGACAAGACTACCTTGCAGTTCGGCCAGGGCATAACGGCGGTGGTGGGTCCCAACGGCAGCGGAAAGAGCAATATTTCCGACGCCATCCGCTGGGTGCTGGGGGAACAGTCCACCAAAACCCTGCGGGGCGCCAAGATGGAGGACGTGGTTTTCGGCGGCACGGCGGCGCGGCGGCCCTTGGGCTTTGCCGAGGTGACCCTCACCATCGACAACACCGACCGGGGCCTCCCGTTCGATAACGATACCGTGGCCGTCACCCGGCGGTACTACCGGTCGGGAGAGAGCGAGTACCAGTTAAACGGGGCGGCGGTCCGGCTCAAGGATATTCATGAGCTGTTTATGGATACGGGCTTGGGCCGGGACGGTTACTCCATGATCGGCCAGGGCCGTATCGACAGTATCGTAGGCTCCAAGTCCAACGAGCGGCGGGACATATTCGAGGAAGCGGCGGGCATCTCCCGTTACCGTTACCGCAAGCAGGAGGCCGAACGGCGGCTGCATCAGGCCGAGGAAAACCTGCTGCGTCTGCGGGACATTTTGCAGGAGCTGGAGGGCCGGGTGGAGCCCTTGCGGGAGCAGAGCGAAAAGGCGGCGCGTTTTTTGGAATACGCCGAGCAGAAAAAGGAACTGGAAATCGGCCTGTGGCTTCATATGCTCTCCAGCTCCAAGGACGCTTTGCGGGAGCAGGATTATAAAATCACCCTGGCCCAGACCCAGTATCAATCCACCGAAGAGGCCTTGAAGGGGCTGGAGGAGGAAATGGACGGGGTGGCCTTAGAGTCCCAGGCCATCACCGTGAAAATAGAGGAAATCCGGCGGGCGGCGGCTCTGCTGGAGGAGGAGGCCGTCCGCACCGACGGCGAGGCCGCCGTGCTGGAAAACACCGTTTTCCACAATGGGGAGACGGCCGAGCGCATCGACCGGGAGCTGGAAAGCCTGGACCAGTCGGCGGCGGCCGCGGCCGAGAACGCCAAGCTGCGGCGGGCCGAGGCCGAGCAGAAGACCCGGGAAATCGCCCGGATGAATCTGGAGCTGGCCGGCCTGAACGCTGAGCTGGAGGGGCTCATCAGTCACAGCGAGGGCTTTTCCAAACGGCTGGAGGCCCTTGCAGCCGATCAGAACGCCCTGGCGACTGAAAGCGCCGAGGAACGGGTCAAGATGGTTACGGCCCAGTCCTCCTTAAACGAAATCGAGACCCGGGGCCGGGCCCTGCTGACCGAGCTTTCGGGGCGCAGGGAGGAAATCGACGGCTTACAGGCCGAGTACGCCGCCCTGCGACGGGACGAGGCGGACTTAGCGGAACAGATTACCGCCTGCTCCAACGCTTTAAAGGGCTACGAGCTGCGCAAGTCCTCCCGGGCGGCCCGGGCAGAGGAGCTGAAGGGCGGGCTGGACAAGCTGCGGCTGGACATTGGGGAGAAAAAGCGCCGGGCCCAGATTTTAGAGGACCTGGAACGGAATATGGAAGGCTTCGCCTACTCGGTCAAGGCGGTGATGAAGGCGGCCGGCGGAGGACAGCTGCGAGGGGTGCACGGCCCCGTCTCCCGGCTGATTCAAGTGGAGAAGCCCTACGCCACCGCCATTGAGATCGCCCTGGGCGCCGCCATGCAGAACATCGTGGTGGACACCGAGGAGGACGCCAAACGGGCGATTCAGTATCTGAAAAACCAGAAGGCCGGCCGCTCCACCTTTCTGCCCATTACTTCAGTGAAGGGCCGGATGCTGGAGGAGCCTCAGCTGCCCTCCCAGCCCGGCTTTGTGGGACTGGCTGCGGACCTGGTAAAATGCGACGGAAAGTATCAGAGCGTTCTCAAATCCCTCTTGGGCCGGGCGGCCGTGGCCGAGAATATCGACGCGGCCGTGGCCATCGCCAAACGGTTCGGCTATCGGTTCAAGATCGTCACCCTGGACGGGCAGGTGGTCAACGCCGGCGGCTCTCTGACCGGCGGCTCCTTGGCGAAAAACGCCGGTCTGTTGGGCCGGGCGGAGGACATCCGCCGTCTGCGGGACCAGGCCGCCGACCTGGAAAAGCAGCTGGAGGAGCAGACCGAGGCCTACCGGCAGGCCATGTCCGACCTGGCCGCCGTGGAGGCCGACATGTCGGGCGCCAGAGGGGAGCTGACCACCGCCCAGGAGGATCACATCCGGGTGGAGGGCGAGCTGCGCCGGGTAGGCGGCCAGAAGGAGGCCGCCGAACGGGCTGTGGCGGCTATGGAGGCCGAACAGGCCGAGGCTGGCCGCCGTACCGCCGAGCTGACCGAAAACGTAAGGGCGGCCGGGCTGCGCATCGAGGAGCTGGAGGCCCGGCAGGCGGACCTGCAAAGGGATATGGACGACGCCTCCGGCGGACGGGACAGCGCCGCCGGGCGCAGGGAGGAGCTGTCGGCCGCCGTCACCGCGCTGCGGCTGCGGCTCATTGAGGCCGGTAAGGATAAAGAAGCGATCGAGCGGGCGGCGGCCGAGCAGGAGGCCGCCGCCTCGGGCCGGTCGGGCCGAAGGGAGGAGCTGGAGGCAGAAAAGGCGGCCCTGGCCGGGCGGAATACCGACCTGGCCGTCCAGATCGGGGGCTTACAGGAAAAGGCCGCCGGTCTGCGGGAGAAGGCCGCCGCCTCGGCCGGGGAGATCGAGACCCTGCAAAATCAGCGCAACGAGGCTGAGAAAAGGGTCCAATCCATGCGGCAGGACGAGCGGGATAAAACGGCCGAACGGGAAAGGCTGGGCGGCGAGCTGGCCCGGCTGACCGAGCGGAAAACCGCCATGCTGGCCGAGTACGACGATATCATCCGCCGTCTGTTCGACGAATACGAGCTGACCCGCAGCGAGGCCGAGGCCACGGGTATCCAGGTGGAGGACCCTGCCAAGGCCAAGCTTACCCTCAATCAATTAAAGAATCAGATACGGGCCCTGGGTAGCGTCAATGTGGCGGCCATTGAGGAGTATAAGGAGGTATCCCAGCGGTACGACTTCCTGTCCGAGCAGGTGGACGACGTGGAAAAAACCCGGGAAGAGCTGTATCAATTGATCGACCGTCTGACCGGGGATATGCGCCGCCTCTTCACCGAGGGCTTCGACAGGATCGCGGCCAACTTTTCGACCGTTTTCAAGGAGCTTTTTGGGGGCGGTACCGCCGAGCTGCGCCTGACAGACCCGGATCACGTGCTGGACAGCGGCATCGACATTCTGGTGCAGCCGCCGGGCAAAAAGGTTTCCACCATTGAGCTTTTGTCGGGCGGGGAGAAGGCCCTCATCGCCGTTTCGATTTACTTCGCTATCATGAAGGTTAATCCGCCGCCCTTCTGTATGATGGACGAGGTGGAGACCGCCTTGGACGATATCAACGTGGACCGGTTCGCCGCGTATATGAAGCAGATGACCGGATCTACCCAGTTTATCTGTATCAGCCACCGCCGGGGCACCATGGAGGCCGCCGATATGCTCTACGGCGTGACCATGCAGGAAAAGGGGATTTCCAAGCTTCTGTCCCTCAACGTATCCGAGCTGGCGGAAAAGCTGAAGCTGGATGAGAGGTAAGCTACATATATTGCAAATGCGCCGGAAAAATTTATATGGAGCGCATAGAAAGCTACACTTTACGGTAGAGTGTGTTTTGGAAACGCTCTAGCGTGTGCCGCAAAACTGGAGGAAAGCCGAATTTATGAACAGAAATAGGGAAAAGCAAGGAGGAAACCGCAAGAAAGGCTTTCGGACGCTGCTTGCCCCTGTTTATGGGCAAAAAGGCGGTTTTTTGGCGTTTGGGGGCAGACTCTAGTCTTACATCGCAAATAGTTACGCGGAGCCTATAGATTTTCACCCAGCCCATCTAAGCGAATGGCCTTTGGCCATTCATTGCTTCCCGCAAGGGACGCTCCTCTTTGAGGAGCGCTAGAGGGCTTCGCAAAAATTTTGCTTTGCAAGACAAAGCATAGAAAGGAGCAGCGCATATGGGATTTTTCAGCAAAATCAGCGCCGGCCTCAAAAAGACCCGGGACTCCTTGGTAGGAGCCGTCACCAGTATGCTGGGGGGCTTTTCCAAAATCGACCAGGAGCTTTTTGACGAGCTGGAGGAAATCCTCATCACGTCGGACATTGGGGTATCCACCGCCGCCCGCATCTGCGAATTGCTTAAGGAAAGGGTCAAGGCCGAGAAGGTTACCGACCCGGCCGCCATTCGGGGGATGCTGGAGGCGATCATCGCAGACATGCTGGCCGGAGACGAGGGCCTGCAGCTGGAAACCAGTCCTTCGGTCATCCTGGTTATCGGGGTCAACGGCGCGGGTAAGACCACTACCATCGGCAAGCTGGCCGCCCAACTGAAGGAACAGGGCAAGCAGGTGCTGCTTGGTGCGGCCGACACCTTCCGGGCCGCCGCCATCGAGCAGTTGGGGGTGTGGGCCGGGCGAGCCGGGGTGGACATGATCCGGGGCGCAGAGGGTTCGGACCCGGCCTCGGTGGTCTACGATACCATCGCCGCCGCCAAGGCCAGAAGGGCGGACGTAATCATCTGCGATACGGCCGGACGGCTGCACAACAAGAAGAATCTCATGGACGAGCTGAACAAGATTTCCCGGATCATCGACCGGGAGCTGCCCGGCGCGTCCCGGGAGAATCTGCTGGTGCTAGACGCCACTACCGGTCAGAACGCCGTCAATCAGGCCAGAGAATTTGGCAACGCGGCCGGCATCACCGGCATTGTTCTGACCAAGCTGGACGGTACGGCCCGGGGCGGCGTGGTCCTGTCCATTCACGACGAGCTGAACATCCCGGTGAAGTTTATCGGCGTAGGGGAGCAGATCGACGATTTGCAGCCCTTTGACGCGGCCGCTTTTGCCCGAGCATTATTTGAAAACGAGGAAACGATATGAAGCTGCTGTTAGCTACCAAGAACCAGAAAAAATTAAAAGAGATGGAGCGGATTCTGGCCCCCTTAGGGGTGGAGGTCCTCTCTGAAAAACAACTGGATACGCCCCTGCCCGAGGTGGAGGAAACTGGGATGACCTTTGAAGAAAACGCCGCGCTCAAAGCCCGGTCGGCCTGTCAGGAGACAGGAATAGCCGCTGTGGCCGACGATTCCGGCCTCTGTGTGGACGCGCTGCACGGCGCGCCGGGGGTCTACTCGGCCCGGTACGCGGGCGGCCACGGGGACGACGCGGCCAACAATCAAAAGCTGCTTGACGAGCTGAACGGTTTACCGGCCGAACAGCGGACGGCCAGGTTCGTCTGCGCTATCTGTTGCGTTTTTCCCGACGGCCGGCAGTTTACGGTGAAGGGGGAATGCCCCGGGTCTATCGGCTTTGCGCCGCAAGGCGGAGAGGGTTTCGGCTACGACCCTCTGTTTTTGACCGAAAAGGGCTGCTTCGGCCTGCTGTCCCCGGAAGAGAAGGACGCTGTCAGTCATCGGGGGCAGGCCCTGCGCCGGTTTGCGGAGGAACTGCAAAGGTATTTATAGTTTGCCCGGCGGCTCATCCAGACGAATATCCGATAAGCTGCTCAAGATGTTCGCCGCCTTCCGCGGGGGACGCCCCTAGGGTTTTGAGCAAATACAAAACCGGAACGCAAAAGCGGAGTAGCTATAGCGGCTCCCCAAAATACTGAGAAAAGATCAGCGGCCCGGAATCAAAGGACTGGGTTGCCGCCCCCTACGGGCGGCAACTGGACCGAGCGGCCAGGTCTTTCGATTTGTCCTGCTATTCCTGTCCTCGCCTTCTTTTTTCTCATGATTTCTGGGAACTGCTGTAGGCCAACGACCCTTGGACGTTTTGACATTCTGGCGCTAAACGTCCCAATGCAGCTGTACGAAAGGGACGCCGGCCCGGCCTTGGCCCCAAACCGGGCCGCAAGAAAGCAAGAGTCCCTCGCAAAAAGATACACAAGTCGTATAGACTGCGCTCATAAGGAGGCTGTAAGTTTTGATCGGTATTATTGACTATGGCGCAGGCAACCTGAAAAGCGTGCAGAACGCCCTGACCCACCTGGGAATCGACTGGCGCATGGCTGAAAAGCCCGCTGATTTCGGAGGGTGCGACGGCCTGATTCTCCCCGGCGTGGGTTCCTTCGGCGCGGCCATGGACCGACTGTATGCATCCGGACTGGCCGGCCCCATCCGGGACTGGGCGGCTGGAGACCGTCCCCTGCTGGGTATTTGTCTGGGTCTGCAATTGCTTTTTGAAGAAAGCGAGGAAAGTCCGGGCGTTCAGGGACTGGGGGTCTTTTCCGGCCGCTTTCGCCGCTTTCCCGACGATATGGGTCTGAAGGTTCCCCACATAGGCTGGAATAGCCTGTCGATTCGTAAAACAGAGGGTATTTTCCGAGACGTAAAGCAGGGGGCCTGCTGTTATTTCGTCCATTCTTACTATCTGGAGCCCGACGGAACCGATTTAGCCGCCCTGTGCGAGTACGGTCTGCCCTTTGGCGCGGCGGTGGAACGGGGCCGGGTGGGAGCCTGTCAGTTTCACCCGGAAAAGAGCGGCGAGACCGGTCTTGCCATCCTGCGCCGGTTCGCGGAAATCTGTAAGGAAGGGGGACGCTGACATGCTGGCAAAACGCATCATACCCTGCCTGGATATCAAAAACGGCCGGGTGGTCAAAGGGGTCAGCTTCGTCGGATTGGTGGACGCGGGGGACCCTGTGGCCTGCGCCGCGGCCTACTATAAGCAGGGGGCCGACGAGTTGGTCCTGCTGGACATCACGGCCTCCCACGAGGGCCGGGGCACCATGCTGGACGTGGTGACCCGGGTGGCTGAAACCATCTTCATTCCTTTTACAGTGGGGGGCGGTATCCAGCGCGCCGAGGACTTTACCGCCCTGCTGCGGGCGGGAGCCGATAAGGTGTCGGTCAACTCGGCGGCGGTCAAAGACCCTTCCATCCTTTGCCGGGCGGCCGGTAAGTTCGGCAGCCAGTGCGTGGTTTGCGCCATTGACGCCAAGCGGCGGCCGGGCGGGCCGGACGGCCTGTTTCCCAGCGGCTTTGAGGTCTATATCCACGGCGGCAGGATTCCCGCCGGGCTGGACGCCGTGGCCTGGGCCGTGCAGGCCGTGGAGCGGGGCGCGGGGGAAATCCTTTTGACCAGCATGGATCAGGACGGGCGGAAGTCGGGCTACGACCTGGAATTGACTGGGGCGGTCAGCCGGGCGGTAGGGGTGCCGGTCATCGCCAGCGGCGGCGCGGGCGCCATGGCTCATTTCAAGGAGGCCTTTGTGGACGGGCAGGCCGACGCGGCCCTGGCCGCCTCCCTTTTCCACTTTGGGGAGCTGGAAATCCCGACGCTGAAAAGCTGGCTGAAGGCCGAAGGCGTCCCGGTACGAGATAGAAGCGCCGACGGGTGTTGCCTGAGAGAATAACCGTCGCGCGTTGGTAGCGGCACAGCGTGCCGCGGGACGATTCCGGAGCAGAGGGCATTCTCTCGGGACAGCAGCGACCGGTAGGCGTGCCAAGAAGCGCCGAGCCGGCAGGCTCAGGAAAATGACCGTCGCGCAGAGAATTTATACGCGTATCTAAAGGACTTCCGCATGGCGGCGGCGCGAGCGGCAGGAGGACACGAACAGCCTTTGTATGTTCGTATAAATGCCGCACAGCAAGGGCGAGGAGCCCTTTTCAACATTTGTGCAAAACATAGAAAAGGAGCGTTTGACATTGGCTGCAAGCTTTGAGGCTTTGACTGTTTCCGCTTTATATGACCTGACCCGCACGCGGGCCGCCGGAATCTTCGACGGGTTGACCTATCCGTGGGAGGCGCTGGACTGCTTGGCCGATTTTATCCGCGAGCTGGGCAAAACCCTGCCTGCCGATCGGTTTCGGCAGACCGGCGAGGCGGTTTGGATCGCAAAATCCGCCAAGGTGTTCGATTCGGCCTATATTGCCGGACCTTGCATCATAGACGAGGAAGCGGAAGTGCGTCACTGCGCTTTTATCCGGGGCGGAGTCCTGATCGGCCGTGGCGCTGTGGTAGGCAATTCCACCGAGCTGAAAAACTGCCTGCTCTTCGACGGGGTGCAGACGCCGCACTACAACTATGTGGGCGATTCCATCCTGGGCTACAAATCTCATATGGGGGCCGGTTCTATCACCTCCAACGTAAAGTCCGACAAGACCCCCGTTAGCGTACGGGCCGGCGGGAAACGGCTGGATACCGGCCGGAAAAAACTGGGGGCTATGCTGGGAGATTTCGTGGAGGTGGGCTGCGGATCGGTGCTTAATCCTGGGACGGTGATTGGCTCTCATTCCAATGTCTATCCCTTAAGCGGCGTGCGGGGATTCATACCAGCCGGCAGTATTTACAAAAATCAGGGTGAAATTGTGGAAAAGCAGGCGCGTTAACGACGCGGATTGTATTGTTTGCAAGGCGTTTTCCACGCACGGTAAAGACGAACGGGACGAGGGGACGGAGGTGTCGGAAACGGCTGACAATCGATATGTTGGACGGCTTAATCCCAAAACACATAGATTTTCGTTCAAGGCATCGAGCCTCTCGCAAAAATTTACGCAAAGCGTAACAGATTTTCGCTTGAGGGATTGAACTTTTCAAAAAAATTAAGTAAAGTATTTAAAAAGCGAGGATATGTCATGATAACGAGTAAGCAAAGGGCCCAGCTTCGCGGGATGGCAAACCGGCTGGACGCTATTTTTCAAGTGGGCAAGGGCGGCGTAAACGACCAGCTGATTCGCCAGCTCGACGAGACGCTGGAAGCCCGTGAACTCATCAAGGTACGGGTGCTGGAGACCTCTCCCGTCAAGGCGCGGGAAGCCGCCGGCCAGGTGGCTGCGGCCGTGGGAGCCGATGTGGTGCAGGTTATTGGGTCCAGATTTGTACTTTATCGAGAGAGCGAGGATAATAAGCGGATCGAGCTGGTAAAATAAC
The DNA here is from genome assembly GCA_022791355.1 of Clostridiales bacterium. Lineage (GTDB taxonomy): Bacteria > Bacillota > Clostridia > Oscillospirales > Acutalibacteraceae > Howiella. The sequence continues at coordinate 9,177 of JAAVYX010000119.1, forward strand.
CGCAGAGCGATTACTTTACCAGCGGCTGGACCTGCGCCTATGCGTTTTGCCTTGCAGAGCCTCCCGGATCGGGCAGCGATTTGCAATTTTTAGTCGCAAGCATAGAGCGGGGGTAGAGGTCCGGCCTCTAGGCCGGGCCGGGACGCCAGAAAGAGGTCCGGCCTCTAGGCCGGGCCGGGACGCCAGAAAAAGGGGACGATAGATTATCCAGTACGCTTGGAATACCGCGTTATGCCGCAAATTCAGCGTATGGCGGAATCATCGTATAGCATAACGAAAGGGGGAGGGGATGGGCATGCAGCGAATCGCTATGTTCGGCGGAAGCTTTAACCCTATCCACAAGGGTCATATGGCGCTGGCTCTTTCCGCCGCCGCTGCCACTGGAGCCAAGGTGTTGTTGATTCCCGCCTATCAGCCGCCCCACAAGTCGGGCGCGGACCTGGCCGATGGCCGTCATAGACTGGAGATGTGCAGGCTGGCGGCCGAGGGATACCCCCAGCTGGAGGCTTCGGACCTGGAACTGCGCCGGGCCGGTCCTAGTTTTACCGTCGATACCCTGACCGCCTTATCGGAACGGTATCCCGGCGCCGCGCTCTACCTGGTTTGCGGGGCCGATATGCTGGTGACCCTATGGAACTGGCGACGGTACGACGACATTCTAAAACTGGCCGCAGTGACGGCGGTCTGGAGGCCGGGGACGGCCGAAACCGACTACGCCGCCGCAGCGCGGCGCATCCGGAGAGACGGCGGCCGGGTTTTGCTTGTCGAGCAAGAGGGCGTGGCGGTTTCCTCTTCTGCCATCCGGCGCAGGCTGGAAGCGGGAGAGACGGCGGACGAATGGCTGCCGGAGCCGGTGGCGGTCTATATCCGGCAGCGTCATTTATATGAAAGAAAGGGCGGCGTATAGGGTTTGACTCTCAATGCTTACAAACGGATTTTAATGGAGCGGCTGACCGAAAAACGGTATCTCCACTCCCTGGCCGTGGCCGACGAAGCGACGCGCCTGGCTGAAAAGTACGGCGCGGACCCAGACCGGGCTTACCTGGCGGGTCTGCTTCACGATATTATGAAGGACGCGCCCAAAGAGGAAATGTTGCAAACCATGGAACGGTTTGGTATAATATTAACCGATATCGAAAAAAACGCCCCCAAGCTTTGGCACGCCGTGGCCGGAGCCTGCTATGTCCGGCAGCAGCTGGACGTAGAGGACGAGGGGGTTATTCGTGCCATCCGGTATCATACCACCGCCCGCAAAAATATGAGCCTGCTGGAGAAAATCCTGTATCTGGCCGATTTCACCTCGGCCGACCGGGACTATCCGGGCGTGGAAAACATGCGCAAAGCGGTGGAACAGGGGCTGGAGACAGCCATGACCGAGGCCCTTTCCTTCACCATTACCGATCTGGCCGAGGGCGGGCTTCCCATCCATCCCGACACCTTTGAGGCCTACAATCAAATCGCCCTGCAAAATCGGGGGGCGTAATCGTTTAGATGCGTTGTATGCGCAAAGGAATTGCCGGTTCCTTTCCAATGGCGTATGCCTGCAAGGGAAATTATGCGGTATACGCTGTGCGGGAGCCCCGCGTTTCGGACCAAGCTTCCGCTCTTTTTCGGCGGAAGGGGGACGAAATCGGTTTTTTGGCGTTTCTAAGAACGGCGCGCCATAAGATCAAGACCGTCGGTTTAACCCGGCCCGCAGCGGCCGAAGATTGGAGTTTGAGACAGAAGCATGATGAAATTTCCTCGCCCCTCCCGGAAAAAGTTTGCCAAACGGAAACAGCCGGGACGGCATAATACCTTTCGGATCGCCGTCAACATTTTGTGCAGCCTGGCGCTGGTTTTATCCAGTTTGGCCTTGACCGGTATGCTGGCCCTGGGGCTGCATCCCTTTGAGCAGGGGGAACAGGATAATCCTTCGGAAGCTCCTGGAGCTTTTGAGCCGCTGCCGGTCAGTACCCATCATAACAGCAGCTACATCCTAGTGGTGGGCACCGACAACAGCGCCGGCCTCACCGACGTCATTCTGGTGGCCTGTATCGACCATGAGAAAGATACCATGAGTATGCTGCAAATCACACGGGACCTCTATATTGGCGGAGATATCCCGTCGGGCAAGGTTAACGCGGTTTACGCCAACGCTAGGGAAGGGGAGAGCCATATAAACGCCCTGCGCCGGCGGCTGGGCTCCTATCTGGGCATCCCCATCGACCATTATGTGACCTTCAACCTGGAGAATTTCCGCCATATGGTGGACGCGATTGGCGGCGTGGATATCAACGTCACCCAGGAGCGGGGCATCGACGTGGAGGATTTCACTACTGGCAAGCACTATATTATGGGGCCCGGCCCGGTGCATCTGGACGGGCACAAGGCCGAAAGCTTTGTGCGAAAGCGGTATCAAACCAAGCACATGGACCCAGGATACGCTTTGGGAGACGTAAGCAGGGTGCAGCAGCAGCGGGTTTTCTACGCCGCATTGGCTATGAAGCTGAAAAATATGAGCATGGGACAGGTTACGAAAGTGGCCGCGACCTGTTATAATGAAATTACCACCGATTTGTCGGTGGGCGAGTTGCTGGGCTACGCTAAGGAAATAAAGCAAGTCAGTCTGGAAAATGTGGTGATGAAGAGCGTCCCCGGCCAGTTCTGCGAGACCAAGCTCAGCGGGCAAGACTACCGGCTGGACTACTATTCTATTCATAAAAAGCAGTATGTGGAGATGTTCAACGAATTTTTCAACCCATACGGGGAACCCATCTCCGCCGATTCCATCAAAATCAAGGAGCTGCACACGCTGGTGGGGGACAAGTACGAGCCCAGCGTGGCCAACAACGGCGGGACCCTGCAGCAGATTGCCGACGACAACGCAAAATAGCGTCTAGGGCTTGGTTTCAAACGGATGTTAGCGCGCATCATTCTCCCGGCCCGTCTGACGGATGCCTTAGACATTGGTCGCATCCCAGACCGAAACGCGACTCTTCGAGGAGCGTTAGAGGGCCTTGCAAAAAAATACGCAGCGTATATCGATTCCCTGCGGGCGGCTCAGGGGCTAAGAGATTGGAGTGTTGAACATGAGCAGGAATTCCAGAAACGATATGGTGGACCTTTCCTCCATGCGCACCAGGGGGCGGCGGAAAAAACGCAATACCTTCCGCATTGTCATGAATATCATTTGCAGTATCGTACTGGTGCTGTCAACTCTGGCCACCACCGGCATACTGGCGTTGGGGATGCGTCCGCTGGGCAACGGCGGGGATAACCAGAGCGAAACCAACAGTGAGCTGGAGCCCCTGACCTACTCCGCCCACAAAAACAGCAGCTATATCCTTATTGTAGGCGTGGACAACAGCGAGAACCTGACCGACGTCATTATGGTGGCCTGTATCGACCATGAGAAGGACACCATGAATATCCTGCAAATTCCCCGGGATACCTTTATTGACACCAACACCCCTTCGGGCAAGATCAACGCCGTGTACGGCCATGCCAAGAAGGGTGAGAACAAGATTAACGCCCTGCGCCGCAAGCTGTCCAGCCACCTGGGCATCCCGTTGGACCATTACGTTACCTTTACCCTGGCAGGCTTCCGCAATGTGGTGGACGCTGTGGGCGGCGTAACCATCAATATCACCCAGCCCAGGGGTATCGACGTGGAGGACTTCACGACCGGCGATCATTATATTATGGGTCCCGGCGAGGTCCTGCTGGACGGACACAAGGCCGAGAGTTTTGTGCGCAAGCGGTATCAGACCAAACATATGGACCCCGGCTACGAGCTGGGCGACATCAGCCGGGTGCAGCAGCAGCGTATTTTCTACGCGGCCCTGGCGCAAAAGCTGAAGTCCATGAGCATGAGCCAGGTGACCAAGATCGCCACTACCTGCTACGACCAGATTCAAACCAGCATGTCGGTAGGCGAGATGCTGGGCTACGCCAAGGAATTGATGAGTGTCAATCTGGATAACGTCGTCATCAAGAGCGTGCCCGGCCAGTTCTGTAACTACAAGGGCGTTTCCTATTACTCCATACACAAAAAGGATTATGTGGAAATGTATAACCAGTACTTCAATCCTTATGGCGATACCATTACTACCGACGGCATCAAGATTCGGGAGCTGCATACCGCTATCGGCGAAAAGTACGAGCCCAGCGTGGCCAACGACGGCGGGACCCTCGGTGAAATCCATCAGCAAAACCAGTAGCGGAAGCAGAAGCGCTTTCCCGCGCCGCCCCAGAAAATCACCGTTGGCTGAGAATCGTTGGAGCGGCGTTTATGCCGTGCAGACGGTTTTGAAGCAGAGGGCATTTTCCGCGATCAGCAGCGCGAGGAAGGCATGACGGGAAGCCGCCGGCGCGTTTCTTTCGACAAGCGAAGCGGTCCAAAAGAAAATAGGGAAAAGAGGGTTTGTGTGGAAACACTTGATATTTTGAAGATTGCCGCCAGGGCGCTGGACAGTAAGAAGGCCATCGACCTGCAGGCCATCAAAATTGGCGATTTAACCATAATAACCGATTTCTTCCTGCTGGCCACCGCCACTTCTTCCACCCACGTGCGGGCCTTGGCCGACGAGGTGGAGGAGATGCTTTCCCGGGCGGGAGTGGAGCCGAATCACATCGAGGGCAAGGCCACCGGCTGGATTTTGCTGGATTACGGCAGCGTTGTGGTTCATGTTTTCGACCGTAAGAGCCGGGAGTTCTACCAGCTGGAACGGCTGTGGAACGACGGTGAAAGTTATGACCTTTCCGGTATGCTGGCCGACGGCGCGCCGTCGAGCGGCGGGGACAATCAATAATCAACTTATTTTTCGGGGTGAAGATTTTGAAATACGATTACAGCAGCATTGAAAAAAAGTGGCAGGACATCTGGGATGAGCAGCAAACCTTTCAGGCCGAAAACAAGTCCGACAAACCCAAGTTTTTCGCGTTGGTGGAGTTTCCCTATCCTTCGGGACAGGGGCTGCATGTGGGCCATCCCCGGTCCTATACGGCGCTGGACATCGTCAGCCGGAAAAAGCGGCTCCAGGGTTATAACGTCCTCTATCCCATGGGGTGGGACGCTTTCGGTCTGCCCACCGAGAACTACGCCATCAAAAACCATATTCATCCCGAGCTTGTGACCGAGAGGAATATCGCCAATTTTAAAAAGCAGTTAAAATCTTTGGGCTTTTCCTTCGATTGGAGCCGGGAAATCAACACCACCGACCCGGCCTACTATAAGTGGACCCAGTGGATTTTCCTCCAGCTCTTCAAAAAGGGGCTGGCCTACAAGAAGGAGATGGCCGTCAATTGGTGCACCTCCTGTAAGTGCGTACTGGCCAACGAGGAGGTTGTGGGCGGCGTCTGCGAACGGTGCGGCAGCGAGGTGGTCCGTAAGGTCAAAAGCCAGTGGATGCTGAAAATCACCGATTACGCCGAGAAGCTGCTGGAGGGCCTGGAGGACGTCAATTATATCGAGCGGGTCAAGACCCAGCAGCGTAACTGGATCGGCCGTTCCACCGGCGCGGAGGTCACCTTCCAGACCACCGCCGGGGACGAGCTGCTCATCTTCACCACCCGTCCGGATACCCTTTTCGGCGCTACATACATGGTCATTTCCCCCGAGCATCCCCTCATTGAAAAATGGGCGGATCAGATTGAGAATATGGACGCGGTGCGGACCTATCAGGCCGAGGCGGCCCGCAAGTCCGACTTTGAGCGCACCGAGGTGGCCAAGGAAAAGACCGGCGTAAAGCTGGAGGGGGTTCGCGCTGTCAACCCCGTAAACGATACTGAAATCCCCATCTTTATTTCGGATTACGTCCTGATTTCCTATGGTACCGGCGCCATCATGGCCGTACCCGCCCACGATACGAGGGACTGGGAGTTTGCCAAGGCTTTTGATTTGCCCATCGTCGAGGTGGTGGCCGGCGGCCAGGTGGACAAGGAAGCCTTTACCGACTGCGCTACAGGCGTTATGGTAAACTCCGGCTTTCTGGACGGTATGCCGGTGGAGGAGGCCAAAAAGGCCATCGTCCGGTGGCTGGCCGATAAGGGCGTGGGACGAGAGAAGGTCAACTATAAGCTGCGGGATTGGGTCTTCTCCCGCCAGCGGTACTGGGGCGAGCCCATCCCCATTGTGGAATGCGAAAAGTGCGGCTATGTGCCGGTGCCGGAGGATCAGCTGCCGGTAAAGCTCCCCATGGTGGATTCCTACGAGCCCACTGAAACCGGCGAGAGTCCCTTGGCCAAGATGACCGATTGGGTCAAC
>JAAVYX010000120.1 GCA_022791355.1 Clostridiales bacterium
AGGTATTGGAGAAAGAGAAAAAGGATACCTGGCGCGAAACCTCTATCTAAGCAAATCAAAAATAGAAAAGCAAATCCGGTGCGAATCCACCCATTTAATAAAACAATAAAACAAAACATACAAAATATAAATCCCTTTTGCAAAGTCATTAAGGATGGAGGTCCTTCTACATGAAAAAATATAAAATTGTTGCGGTTTTGCTGACCGCCCTGCTTGTTTTGGGACTCGCAGCCTGCGGGTCGGGCAAGACGGTGGACCCGCAGGCCGCGCTTAAAACCATACGGGACAACGTCCCCTTCTCGGAGGAACTGACCGAGCTGGACAAGGCGGCCGTCTGTAAAAACTACGACCTGGAGGACGCCGACCTTGCCGGCTGGGCCGCCGCCATCGGTTCGGGGGCCACAGCCGAAAACGCCGTCGTGCTGGAGGGAGCCGACAGGGCCGCCGCCGGCCGGATTGAGGCCGCCCTGCGGGCCTTTCTGGAAGACTGGATCGAGGGCTATTCCGACTATAAGCCCGAGGAGGTCCCCAAGCTGGAGCAGGCTGTACTGAAGACCCAGGGGAACTATGTGATTCTCTGCGTATCGGCCGACAGCGGCAAGGCCGCCGCCGTCGTGAAGGATATTTTGGGATAGGAGGATACCGGCCGTGACCTTTGCCAGCTTGGTTTTTCTCTATCTTTTCCTGCCTCTGGTCCTGCTGGCCTATTATCTCCTTCCCCGGCGGCTGCGCAACGGCCTACTGCTGGCGGCCAGTCTGCTTTTTTACGGGTGGGGGGAGCCCTCCTTTTTGCCGGTCATCCTCTTTTCGGCCTTTATCAACTATCTGTTCGGCCGGCTAATCGAGCGGTATCGGGAACGGCCGGGCCGGGCCCGGCTGTTTGCCGCGCTGGCTGTGGGGCTGGATCTTCTGCTGCTGGCGGTCTTTAAGTATGCCGGTTTTCTGGCCGGCAGTCTGGCCGCCCTCCTGCCCGGACTGGGCATGACGGTCCCGGTCATCCCTCTTCCACTGGGCATCTCTTTTTACACCTTCCAGGTCGTCGCCTATGTGGCCGACGTATATCGCCGGCAGGTGACGGCCCAGAAAAGCTTTGTCCAGTTCGCCGCTTTCATGTCCTTTTTTCCCCAGCTCATTGCCGGGCCCATCGTCCGCTATCAGGATATCCAGGAACAGCTTCCCGTCCGTCGGGAGACCCTGGACCGGTTTGCCGACGGCGTCCGGCTGCTGGGGGTGGGACTGTGTAAAAAGGTGCTGGTGGCCAATCCCATGGGCCTTTTGTGGGAGACGGTCAAGGCTTCCGGCTGCGGGGCTCTTGGAGCCTGGGCGGGGGCGGCGGCCTTCGCCTTTCAGATTTACTTTGACTTCAGCGGTTATTCGGATATGGCCAGAGGACTGGGCCGCCTGTTCGGCTTTGAGCTGCCCGAAAACTTCCGATACCCTTACGCCGCCCGGAGCGTCACCGATTTCTGGCGGCGGTGGCACATCACCTTAAGCGGCTGGTTCCGGGATTATGTGTATATTCCCCTGGGCGGCAGCCGGCGGGGACTAGGCCGCACCCTCTGCAATCTGCTGACCGTCTGGGCCCTCACCGGCCTGTGGCACGGCGCCAGCTGGAATTTCCTGCTCTGGGGACTCTATTACTTTGTTCTGCTGGCGGCTGAAAAGCTCTTTTGGGGCCGTCTGCTGGACCGCCTGCCCGCCGCGGCCGGCAGGGTTTACACCCTGGCGGCGGTAGTGTTCGGCTGGGTGCTCTTCGCCTTTACGGATTTTCCGGCCATGGGGGCCTATATTGCCCGCATGTTCGGGGGGGCGGGGGCCGGCGCGGGAACCGCCGGGGCCGATCTGCTTTCCTTTTTGCCCCTGCTGCTGGCCGCCGGGCTGGCCAGTCTGCCTCTGGGACAAAGGCTGTACGGCCGGCTGGCGGCCGGGCGGGCGGCCTGTCTGCTGCCCGCGGCCGAGACTGTGGTTTTACTGCTTTTCTTCCTGCTCTCCACCGCCGCGCTAGTCAGTCAGAGCTATAACCCCTTCCTGTATTTCCGGTTTTAGGAGGCTCCTATGGATAAAAGAAAGCTACCCCTGGTCATCCTCTTCTGCGGTTTGCTGGCAGGCGGGTCTCTTCTAACCTTTCTGCTGCCCGTTAAGGATTTTTCCCCGCGGGAGAAGCGGTATTTGCAGCCCCTTCCCCGTCTAACCCCCGACCGGCTGCTGGACGGGGACTTTACGGCCGATGTGGAGAAGTATATGGCCGACCATCTGCCCCTGCGGGAGGAGCTGGTAGGGCTTTCGGCCTACTTTGAGCTGGCAGCCGGCCGCAACGGCAGCCGGGGGGTCTATCTGGGCCGGGAGGAACGGCTCTTTTTAAAGCCGGTGGAGGCGGAGGAGAGGGATTTGACGCAAAACCTGGAGGCGCTGGGGAACTTTGCCCAGGCCAGCGGCCTGCCGGCCTCCATCCTGGCCGTACCCACCGCCGGGGCCGTACAGACCGGCCAGCTGCCCGCTGTGCACCGGCCGTATCAGGACGCGCAGCTGTTGGAAACCATCCGGCAAGGGCTGGAAGGTAAGATAGACTGGGTGGAGCTTCTGGCCCCCTTTTCCGACCTTCGTCAGGAAACCCTTTACTACCGTACCGACCATCACTGGACTAGTCAAGGGGCCTATACGGCCTACGCCGCCTTTATGGAGGAGAAGGGAGCCGCGCCCTTGCCTCCGTCGGCCTTTCGGGTGAGCCAGCGAGAGGGTTTTTACGGTACCTGCTACGCCAAAAGCGGCTACTGGGGCGTGTCGCCGGATACCGTCGAGGTTTGGGAAAATCCGGCGCTTTCGGTGCGGGTCACAGTATCGGACGAGGACGGCGGTGAGACGGCCGTGCAGGACGGTCCCTTCTTTTTCGACCGGCTGGACGAGGCCGATAAGTATCCCGTTTTTCTAAACGGCAATCACAGCCTGGTACGGCTGGAGAATCCGGAGGTTACGGGCGGGCGGCTTTTAGTGGTCAAGGATTCCTTCGCCCACTGCCTGGTCCCCTTCTTTGCCGCCCACTACAGCCGTATCGATATGATTGACCTGCGCTACTTTAAAAAACAGCGGTTATCCGACTATCTCAGGGAAAACCCCTGCGACGAGCTGCTCTTTGTTTACGGGCTGGATAGCCTTTGCACCGATAAAAGCCTGCGCTGGCTAGGATAATCGCTGCCGGCTCTGCAAGAGGCGATGTGTTTGGTCTGGATTTGTAGTCAAAAGCGGTCGGACGCAGAGAAGCGCTTGCCGGTTTTACGTTGGCGAGCGGCTTTGCGCATATGCGGCTGGACAGATGCAAAATAAGTATACGAGGCCGGATTTAATCCGGCTAAGATGATAGATAAAGCCGCAGGACGCGTTGGTATATCATGTGCAAGAACATGATATACTCGGCATCCCGCGGCTGTGTTTTTGGAAAGGAAGAGGAAGCTTGCCTATTTGTCCAGCAAGGCTTCCACCTGCTTTTTGGATTGCAGGCCCACAGTGGAGCCGGTAGGCTGTCCGCCGTTCATGACCACCAGAGTGGGGATACTCATAACGCCGAACTCGTTAGCCAGCTCAGGCTCCTCGTCAATATTAATCTTGCCAACCTTAACTTGACCTAACCGTTCCTCGGCCACCTGATCCACAACGGGAGATAGCATCCGGCAGGGACCGCACCAGGGCGCCCAGAAATCCAACAGGACCGGTTCGGCGGCCTCCATAACCTCTTTTTTAAAATTGTCTTTATTGATGGTTACAACAGCCATGCGACATTCTCCTTTCAATTCACTATGTTTATGTTTTCCGGCTACAATCCCAGTATACGCCGCCGGCGGATTTTGGTCTGTGACCAGGTCACATTAACGGATGCTTCCCTCTGCGATTTGCGTAAGTTTTTCTAGATCCAAAAGGGTTACGTCCCCGCGGGACAGGGTTACCGCGCCCTCGGCCTGCAGGTACTTGAGCATACGGGTCACTACCTCTCTGGCGGTTCCCAGATGGCGGGCGATAGCCTCGTGGGTCAAGGCCACTCGCCGGCTCTGCCCCAGCTCGCTTTCCTCTATCAGGAAAGCGGCCAAACGGGCGTCCATCCGTTTATACAAAACCTGGTCCAGCAGCCACATGACGTTGGAAAGCCGGTCGGCCATCAGCTCGTTCGTATAATTGGCCACCGGAGCCGACGCCTGCATCAGTTTTTGATAAATCCCCGCGGGAATGTGGACGGCCTGCGTATCGGCCGCCGCCTCCACCCACAGCTCGGCCTGCATGCCCCGCAGGATGCAGGAGGCCGAAAAGAGACAGACGTCCCGCTCCAGCAGGCGATAAAGGGTGATTTCCTTCCCTTCCTCCGACAAGGCGTAGACCCGAAGCTGCCCGGATTGTACAATCAGCAAACCGATACAATCGGCCCCGCCTTGATGGACGCTTTCCCCTTTCTTGTAGACGCGCATACCGGCGGCCTGTTCCAGCATATCCCGCTGGGTCGAAGACAGGGCCGGCCAAAAAGGAAAGTAAGATTCCAGCGGCATAGAAAAATCCTCCTTGACAAAATACGGCTAAAAGGTCCCAAGGAGCAGAACGATGAGATAGGCGGCCGCCGTCCCGCGGATGGTTCCTCTAGAGTAAACGGTATGCTATTTTCTGTTATCATAACACAAAATCCTAGGCGATGTATACGCCCTGGACAAATTTTTGCGCAGTACTCGATAGGCCGAGCGAAAATCTATACGCTTTGCGTAAATTTTTGCGATGCACTCTAGCGCTCCTCACTGGCGTCCCGGTTTGGCCAAAGGCCATTCGCTTAGATGGGCCGAGCGAAAATCTATACGTTTTATTTTATCATTTAAGCGCGAGGCATTGCGCTGGTCATCCTTATATGGATACTCCAAATACGTCTAGCGGCTCCTATAATCCCGGCGCCGCGCATCTCGAGAGTCCCTTTTGGTCAAGCGGCAAAAGCCTCTTGCCTATGTCCGCCCACGGCCTTATTAGATTTCGCTTGTCCGCCGGCAGCGGGTGAAAAACGCTCGCTTTGGTGGAAGGGGCAAAAGACCGGTTGGCCCGTAGTTGAAGGGCAGAGGGTAAGGAGAAGGAAAAAGGCAGATCCCTCCGTGTCCTTTAGGAAGATCGTTTCCCCTGGCAAACCTTTGTCTTTCCTCTTGACCCGCCCCAAAGGATTTCGGCAAGCGCGCCTTTTCCCACTTTCTTGACGTGAAGAAAGGAGAGCCGCGCTATGAAATACGGTATTAGCGAAATCGTTTGCTCCATCTAGCAAACTTCAGGTATTCGCCGCTTCCTGCAAAGAAACTGACCAACGGCCAAACCGGGGCAACCGTGCGGATTGATGGAAAGACTTGTATAAACGTACGCAAAACATATCATTTTTTGTACCTTTAAAAATTCTTCTATTTCTCTATATTTGACGCAGGCCTCGATGGATTTTACGCAGTTGGCCTGTTATAATAAGAAATATATGTAAAAACGCCTGGGAAGGGCGGCGTTCCATAAGGATGTTAAATCCAAAGACTTCGTAATCAGCCAGAATG
>JAAVYX010000121.1 GCA_022791355.1 Clostridiales bacterium
CTCCCCATTCCTAGTCGGCCTCTTCTGTCATCTACTCTCGTAGCTATGAACCGGGTCTGTTAAAACTTTGTTATCTACCCTCTGCTTTCCTTTACCTCCTGCTATAAAAGCTAATGTCTTTCTCCCGCTACCGGCGGATAAGTGAAACGTAGCCAGCTAAAGCTTACATCAGTGTCGGCGGGAGTGAGCTCATAGACCAGGTTCCTGTTACATCCCGCCGGGTTGCTGAGAGGCTGTCAAGTTCCTGACCGAAAGTAGGAACGACTTTCGGGCTTCCCAGCTTAAAGAGTGGCACGACTTCCTGCATTCCTCTCAAGTTCCGTCGCCAGCGGGGGCCACGGGGGTAAGACCCCCGTGCGCGTTTTTCTCCCCATTCTTTTGTCGCGTGACAAAAGAATGGGTCGCGCCTCGCGATACAGTATTGGAGAATCAAGAAAATGATACCTGGCGCGAAACCTCTCACTTACTAAGAAAAAAGATAAAAAACCTGGCGCGAAACCTCCATCTAAGCCAAAAAGAAAAAGGAAATCTAAAGCGAAACCTCCATCTAAGCAAAAAAATAAAAAGAAAATTTACCGCTTGGAATACCGGCACCCGCAATAATCCTGCCGATATAACCCATACTGCGCCGAGAGCGCAATAGACCGCTTAAACCCATCCTTTTTCTTAAAATCGGAATATAAGTAAGGTACGCCGTACCGCTCTCCCATCTCCCGCCCGATGGCGTTGAGCCGCTGGGCGTCCTTGTGGGGACTGATGCTCAGCGTGGTGGTAAAAAAGTCGGCCCCCAGCCGGGCGGCTTCCCGGGCGGCCTCCTGAAGCCGCAGGGCGAAACAGCGGGTACATCGCCGCCCGCCCTCGGGCTCCTCCTCCAGCCCGGCCGCCAAGGCCTCGAACCGTTCGGGCTCGTAGGCTCCCTCCAGCACCTGTACGTCCGGGGCCAGCCCCATTTCCCCCACCAGCCGTCGCAGCTCCTCCGCCCGCAGACGGTACTCCCTTTCAGGCGAAATATTGGGATTGTAGAAAAAATCCCAGATGGTAAACCGTCCGGCCAGCCGTTCCAGTACGGCGCTGCTGCAAGGGGCGCAGCAGCTGTGCAGCAGTAAAATCGGCTTGCGTCCGTCGGGAGAGGACCAGGCGGCGATGGCCTTTTCCATTTCCAGATCAAAATTCACTTTCATAGCCTTGCGTCCTAATAATTCTCGCTGCGCCGCTGCCGGCGCAGCTCCTGCCTGCGTTTTCCGGCCTCGAAGGCCGCCTGTTCCTCCTCGGTCTCGGGCAGGATGGGCCGCACGGGGGTGGGATGCCCCATTTCGTCCAGGGCCACGAAGACCAGGTAGGCCAGATTGACCCGGCGGCGCACCCCCGACAGATGCTCCACAAAGGTCTCCACCTGCACCTCCATGGAGGTGCGGCCGGTGTAGGTCACCGTACCCACCAGCACCAGCGTACTGTTGAGGGTAACCCCCTCCTGAAACCGCAGGGAGTCCACCGCCGCCGTGGTGACCTCGCAGCCGGCGTGACGGCGGGCCACGACGGCCCCTACCGTATCAATCCATTCCATGAGCTTTCCGCCGAAGAGACGGCGGGAGCCGTTGATGTGGCCGTTATATACGATCTGCACCATCTCGGTGCGGGACTGAGAGGGCGCTTTTCCAGTTGATTCCAAGCAGAGTCATCCTTTCTCACGGGCTTTCTTTATACGGATAATAGTGTACCATAGAAAAGGCCCAAAACAAGACAAAAAGGGGAAATGCAGAGGATTTTTTTAGGTCTTTTTCCTGTAACCCTATTTTTTCAAAATTTCCTCTTGCAATTCGCCGCAAAATCTATTATAATGTCACTTGTTCTGATACGGACGCTTAGCTCAGCTGGTAGAGCATTCGCTTGACGTGCGAAGGGTCAGGGGTTCAAGTCCCTTAGCGTCCACCAAAACACCCGACTGTTTTAGTCGGGTGTTTTCATTTTATATGCTGATTATTCATAAGGCTCCAGGAACTTTTTATTACAAGTTTAAGAAAAAACACTTGTTTATCGGCTTGCTCCGATATAGCAGGCGTTTTTCGTATCATCCTCCTGCCCATATCCATATTCTATACGTGTTTCTGTCTGCATCGACATTTTTCAAAGCTTTTATGCATATGATAAATATATCTATGGAGGGAGGCGCGTATATGCAGGTCATACGAAAATGGAACCTTGCCGGCGCGGTTTTTACGCTGCTCGCAGGCCCCCTGCTCCACTTTGTTTACGACTGGTTCGGCGGTGTGGCGGCCGTGTTCGGCGCTGTGAACGAAAGCACCTGGGAACATCTCAAGCTGCTTTTTTGGCCCATGTTTTTCTTCGGCGTCTTGGAGTATCTGACCTACGGGCGAAAGACGCCCGGCTTTTTACCCCTTCGGGTCTTGTCCATCCTTGTCGGGATGCTGACCACTACGGCCTTTTTCTATACCTACACGGGCGTGTTGGGCTATAACTTCTTAGCTGCGGATATTGGCGTTTTTATAGCGGGTGTGGTGGCAGCCTATCTTTTCAGCTATCGCCGGCTGCAATCCCCTGGTCCGTGGGCCGGCTCCGCACTGGCCGGGCCGTTCGCCCTGCTTACGGCCGGGACGCTGGCGGCCTGCTTTATCCTTTTTACCTACTGTCCGCCCCATATCGGCTTGTTTCTTGATCCCGTTACGGGGAACTACGGCTTACCGTCTTCATAAAGGCCCCGGGCGGCGCGGCAACGCGCCGCCCGCTTTGATTATATGGCAAAGCAAAGCTTTTTGTCTCGAATACCGAACCTTTCCTACCGACAAAGACCAATCGTATAATCGTATAGCTATACCATCATACCAACTACCTCCAAAGGGTAAATAGGGTATTACGGGGGAAACCCACACAAACTGCGTTGTCTTGGTTGCGGGGCGCCATATAACGGTGCGAAGCTCGGCAACTTGGCGGTTATTATAAAGGACAGCTACTAACATCCGCTTTGCCTGGGTGGGTTTACCGCCCGTAAAACGCCGCAGGATCCAGCGGCGAGCCAAAATGAGGGCTGGCAAGGCCGTAGGTAGCCGCTCTTTGAGCGGCCCTCAGTAGCCGCTCTTTGAGCGGCCCTCAGTAGCCGCTCTTTGAGCGGCTAGCTTTCGCCCGCCTACATCCGAGAACGCTGCTAGTTCCCTGCTAGTTCCCTGCTAGTTCGACGACGGCCCTCTTTTTAGCCCCCAAGGTAGATGGTATGCAGATTGGAATGAAATCCCAAGATGGATAATCGGCGCATGAACGTTAATATAAATGAATTATTTGCAATCAGTTGTTATATTTGACTATAACATAAACAACGAATTAGGCGAATTGCATATTGCTTTAAAAAGCTTGAACGAGTAAAATATATATGTATCTAAATCTGGCGAACAGGAGGTAAATCAATCATGAGCAAAAAACACGAAGCGAAGTCGTCCAAACGAGTTGTGGCGTCCTTGCTGGCGGCCGGTATGGTTTTGACCATGCTGCCGCTGGGCGCTTTAACCGCGTCGGCCAAGCCCGGCGTGGACGATGTGCTCAGCGCCGACCGTCCTACCGCGTATAACTGGCTGACCCCCTATGTGGACCTGGACAGCGTGTCCGCTAAAACCGCTGCCAACACCAAGGAAGCGGGCCTGAAGGGCAACGAGGACCCGTGGATGATATTCGATGGGAAAACCTCGACCAAGATGGGCATCATGAAAGAGCACAACGGGACGGAGAAGCCTCACGACCACGTAGAGATTGCCTGGGCCATGACCGAGCAGGTGACCCTGGAGCACTATACGCTGGGCAGCGGCAACGATTCCTTCGGCCGGGACCCCAAGGCCTGGACCCTTTCGGCCTCCAACGACGAGGGCGAAGAGAAGGTCTATACGCCCATCAGCACGGTGGAAAACGCCAATCTGAACTGGTGGGATAACAGCCTCTATTCCAGCTATTATCCCGACGACTATGCCATCGAGAACCCGGCGCCCTATAAGTACTATAAAATTGAGTTCACCGATTACCGGGGCTACGAGCAGTATTTCCAATTCTCCGAGTTCGTGATGAGTGGTACGGCCGCCTCGCAGAACAACAATCCCATCCGGTATGAGATGGAGAATTTAATTGATGACGGCAAGGTCGCCAAGAGCGACGAGGCAATCGTCTTGAACTCCGGTTCTACCGACGCCAGCCCCAGCGGCGGCAAGTATGCGCAGATCGCCCTGAAGGCGGACGGCAACTATGTTACCTGTTCGCTGGACAATATTCCGACCAGCGGCCTGTATCGGGTCAGCATGGCGGTCAAGGGCAATGAGCAAAGCGCTACGGTGGCCCTGGGCAAGGATTATGCCAAGGACCCGGCAAATATCGGCCCCCGTTTTGTGCCCAGCGCCCCGGCCTTCCAGCTCAACACCTTTGGCGCGGATGTTCCCAAGGTCACCGGTGAGTTCTGGCTGCACGCCGGAACGGATACCATTGATATAGTGGGACTGGCCAATTGCGGAGCGAATATCCGGCCCGACTATATTGAGCTCCAGAAGATTTCGGATTACAGCGTTCGCACCGACCTTTCGGTCGCCAACGCGGCCGGCAAGGTCACCGCCGACGACGGCATCACCCTTGCTACCAGCACGGATAACAGCTCGCCCTGGGGCGGCAATATCAATATGTTCTGGGTAAAGAAGGGGGCGGCCGACAAATCGGTCACCGCATCGGTGGACGTCCCGGCTCCCGGTACGTACCAGATGTACGTAACCTATAAGAGCCGCGAGACCTCCAACCAGATGAAGGTTTCGGTGAACGAAACCGAGGTCGGCACCATCGACTGCTATGCCGCAGGAAACGGCAGCGATAAAGTCAGCAGAAGCCGTAAATATTTCGAGCCCCTGGTGGGAACCTTTACCGCGGATGCGGCCGGTCCGGCTAATGTTGTCTTTACCTTTGCAAGCGACGAGCATCAGGACGCGAATGACGGCGCGGTCTTCGTACCCAGCGAGATCATTCTGGTCCCGCTGGATACCGAGCCGGTGACGCCGCCGGCGCTGGATGCCACCCTGCCCGACAGCGCTGTGGTGCACTACACCTTTGACGACGGCGCGAAGGACGCTTCTGACAATGCGAACGACGGCGTGGTTACCAACGTGGACATCGCCGGCGGTATCGCCACCTTTGCCGGCGACAAGAACTCCAACATCAAGATCGAATCGCCGGTCATGAAGCATGCCAACGTCACCGTTTCCACCATGATTAAAGTAGATGAGCAGCCCGCCACATGGGCCACCCTGTGGGAGGCCTATTCCAATAACGGCAACCAGCTTGTCCGCTTTGCCATCAACAATGACAACGGCAAGGACGTCGTTTCCCAGTTCCGCACGGTCAAGGAGGACGGCAGCGGCACCGCTAGTAAGTTGTCCAGCGGCAATACCAAGATGCCGGTTGGCGAGTGGACCGAGTTGACCGTGGTGGCGGAGGGCGTCACCGCCATCCTGTATATCAACGGCGAGGAGGTAGCCCGGGTATCCAAGCCCAACACGCCCATGCTTTTCTCTGATTTGCAGGACGAGGGCGTTACCTACCTGGGTCATGAAGCAAAGTGGGGAGACGCTACCTTCAAGGGCCAGATGTCCGATTTCCGGGTCTATGATACGGCCCTGAACGCCGTTCAGGTGGCCGCGCTGTATGCCGAGAACCTGAAGGAGGTTACGCCGGATCCCTACGCGGAGCTCTCGAAAGAGGCCGCGGCCGTAGCCCGGCAAATCGACGCGCTGCCCGAGACCACCACTCATCGGCAGGGTCCCGCCTATCGCGATATCAAGGCCGCTTTCGACGCGCTGACCGCCGATCAGAAGGTCGAGCTGGGCGACGAGAGAGCCGCCAAGCTGACCCAAGTCGGCGCCGACCTGGATGCGCTGTACGAGGCCTTTAACGTGACCATCAAGAAGGCGTATCCCGGCGGCAATATGGACAAGACGCCCTGGATGAAGGGCGACGGGCTGACCGAGGAGCAGAAGGAAGCCGTTTATCAGTCTGTTGAAGACGAAATTCGCTATCAGTATGTTGAGCGGGGATTTCTGTTGCGTGATACAGACAGCGAATGCGAGCTTGGGGACTGGAATAATCGTGTGAATCTGACCCTGGAAAATGGGGAAGACAGCGATAATGTCGGCCGGCCGGCAGATTGGGCCGGTCAGAAATGGTCCTGTGTCAATGCGCCTTTTGTAGGCGTAGCCTTCAGCCAAAATGGCATTTTTGGCGTCAAAGCTATTGACGAACCCGCTATTTCCGACGCCTTTGAATACAATGGCAGGATTTATCTGGTTACCACGTCAAAAACCGCTTCTTATAAAGCGGGTCTGGATTTATCCGGCAAAACCGAGCTTTTGCCCAAGGATATTGACGACAACGACGATTTCTATGGTTATGAACGTCTTGAAAACTATCCTGGCAAGGGCCGCATCGACTGGGGAGATATAACCAAAAACACCTTCTCCTATGCCTTTGCCCTGTATAACCAGGAGCATAAGCGGGAGAACAAGGTTGTCGGTATCCCCGTCGCCGGCGAGTATGTCAAAGAGATAGAGGGCATGAAGTACCAGCGTTTTGAGGGGCCGCAGGGCATCGCCTACATCGCCGCCTCCAACGAGGCCATTAACGCTGCCGAAACGCAGAACGGCGTGAAGGAAGGCGCCTATGTTATCATCGGCGAAATGGCCCGCGCTCTGGAGAGCTTGGGCGAAAACGCCGAGGCTTGGTTCGCCAAGACCGGCGCGCCTGTAGCCAAGGCGGTCACCGCCGCCGGCGCGACCACCCAGAAGTTTGCCAACGGTACCTTAAAGGCCCAAAACGGCAAGTACAGCTTTGTCAGCGATGTGGATTTACAAGCGATCGCCGCCGTGGAGGCCAAGATCACCGCTGCCGCGGATATCGCCAGCATTGATACTTTGACCGACCTGGAGGCCAAGATCGCTGAGGCTAAGGAGGCTTACGGCGCGTTGGATGCGTCGCTTCAGGCCGCCGTCAGCAATCTGTCCAAGCTGGATGAATTGGATCAGGCGGTAGAGAATGTAAAAGCGGCGGAGCGGCTCTTCACCGATATGACCGCCGCCGATGCGGTCACCGAGGAGAACGTCGCGGATGTCCGGGCGGAATTGACCCAGGCCAGAGCCGCTAAGGACGCCCTTAAGGCATACGCCAAGTTTATTTCCGCGGCGGCCGACGAAAAGTACGCCGCAGTCTATCAGGCGGTTTCCGCCTTTGTCCCGGCCGACGAGGATATAGCCTCCGCCGAGGAGCTCATCGACGCTATCGGCGTGATTCCGGACGATAACACCACTTACAAGTCCGCTCCTGCGGTATACGCCGCCAAAGCCGCTTATGACGCCTTGAGCGCGGATCAGCAGGCGCTGGTAAACGCGACGAAGAAGGCGGCGTTGGAAGAGGCGGTAACGAAGATGGAAGAATTGGCGGAGAGCGTGAAGGAAACCATCTACGGAAATGTGTCGGACGACACGAATCGTTGGGACAACAGCATGGATCCCGGCGTGTGGA
>JAAVYX010000122.1 GCA_022791355.1 Clostridiales bacterium
AGCGCCGGGACGCCAGAGAGGCGCTTTAGCGCCGGGACGCCAGAGAGGCGCTTTAGCGCCGGGACGCCAGAGAGGCGCTTTAGCGCCGGGGACGCTGGAACGGCCTTGAAACCTTCCCATAAACGCTCCGGCGAAAATCTGCATTTCGAGGTTTTTCTGCACGAATCACTTTTCCCGGGAAATAAAAGAGGAGATTTTGGCGTTTGCAGTCGCGCTATAGAGGCGGTCTGATAACTTTGAAAAAATGACATATAGCCCACCTGACGCGGTTTATTGGGTCAAAAATCTTCACGGGATGCCAGTTTGCCCCTCGATTTTCCCCAAAAACCGACGCTGTCTGAACAAAAATCCGTCATTTCCCAGGTTTTCAAACAATCTGGGACATGTCCGCCCAAACGTGGGAACCGCCATAGCCCGTCCTGCCGCTAGAGGCCGGCGATTTCCGCGCTTTTGGACTCGACGTACGCCGGTATTTCCTGCGTCCCGTTTGGACGTTCCCGTTTTCGTACAGGCATCCGTCCGCTTTGCTGCGCAGGGGCGCGCCCTGCAAGCCTTGGGAGCGGGCGGGTCAGCAGGGGAGGATCAGCCGCGCCTGATGGTCTTTCCCGTCCAGGGGGACGAAGTCGGCCGGCCGGCCGTCCACCAGAAGGTCTTCCCCTTGGTCTCCTTCGGCCGGTCTTTCCACCTGGATGGACAGGACCGCTCCCTTATGCCGCAGGGTTGCCCGGTAGCCCGGCAGGGCGGCGGGCAGACAGGGGGACAGGATCAGCCGGTCCCCGTCGATATGAAGGCCCAGCAGGTTTTCAACCGCCGTGCGGTAGTACCAGCCGGCCGAGCCGGTGTACAGGGTCCAGCCCGCCCGGCCCCCTGCGTCGGGAGAGGCGTAAACGTCGGCGGCCAGGGCGTAGGGCTCGGCCTTATAGACCGCGGCGGCCGGCGGCGTAAGGCTTCGGGTGACAGGGGAGATCATACGGAACAGGTCGTAGGCCTCCTCGGCCCGGCCCTCCTGGAAGAGGGCCCGGATGAGCCAGACCGCCCCGTGGGTATACTGTCCGCCGTTTTCCCGCACCCCCGGCGGATAGCCCCGGATATAGCCCGGGTCCTCCTTGTCGAAGGGCGGGGCGAAGAGCTTGACGATACCGGCCCGCTTGTCCACCAGCAGCCGCAGGGCCGCGTCCAAACTGGAACGGCGGCGTTCCGCGTCCGGCATGCCGGACAGGACCGAAAAGGCCTGGGGCAAAAGGTCGATGCGCATCTCGCTGTTCCGGGGACCGCCCAGGGGGCGGCCGTCGTCCATGAAGGCCCGCAGGTACCATTCCCCGGCCCAGGCGGCCTTGTCCACCGCCCCCAGCAGGGCGGCGGCCTGGCCGGTCAGCCGGTCGGCCGTCTGGGCGTCGCCCTGCTTCCGGCAGACCCAGGCCATATCCCGGCAGACCATGGCGGCAAACTGGGCCAGCCAAACGCTTTCCCCTTTGCCTCCCTCGCCCACCTTGGACAATCCGTCGTTCCAGTCGCCGGTACCCATGAGGGGCAGGCCCCGCTTGCCGGTGCGCAGGGTGGAAAGGGCCCGCAGGCAGTGGTCGTAGAGGCTGGCGGCGGGGCCGGCCGTCGGGGTGAAGTACCGTTCCCGCTCCTTGGCCGACAGGGGCGGGGCCGAGAGATAGGGGACCGACTGGGAGAGGATCTCCCAGTCGCCGGTCAGCCGCAGATAATGACAGACGGCGTAAGGCAGCCAGAGCATGTCGTCGCTCATACGGGTGCGTACCCCCGCGTCCCGGGCGTAGGGCGGGTCGTTGGGGGAGAGGGGCGGCAGGGGATGCCACCAGTGGAGGGCGTCCCCCTCCTCAAACTGGTGGGCCGCCGCCCGGAGTATATGCCGCCGGGCGGCCTCGGGATTCCAGTACATCTGGGCGCAGACGTCCTGGAGCTGATCCCGGAAGCCGTAGGCCCCGCCGCACTGGTAGAAGCCGGTGCGGCCGTTGATGCGGGACTGCTGGATCTGAACCGGCAGCCAGGTGTTGACCAAAGCGTCCAGTCCAGAGTCGCCGGTTTGGACGGTCAGGCCCCAGCCGGCAGGAGGGAGGCTGGGAGCGGGACCGGACGGCAGGGCGGCGTCGGCCGCCGCCCGGGCCGCCGGTTCATCCCGGCCGAAGCTCAGGATAAAACGGATACTGTCCCGCCGGCGGGCGGGCAGCTCCCGCCGCACCACCACCGCCGCGCAGGGGTCGGGCAGGGGGGCCAGATTGTGTTCGGCCCACCGGCCGGACAGAAAGGCCCCCCGGTCGCAGACGCAGCCGCCGGCGGCGGGCTGGGACGGTCCGTCCTCCGCGGACGGGGCGCAGGCCGTCAGCAGCATGCCGCCGGGGACGGCCTTTTGAAAGGGATTGTGCAGATAGAGGCCGCCCTTGTCCCATTTGGCCGAAATCTGCCGGGACCAGGCCCGGCTGACCCCTAATACCGGCTCGGTATAGTAGGCTATTTCCAGAGGTATATCATGGGGATTCACGTAATCGCCCCTTTCCAGTTCCAGCGTGACCCGCTTGGCCGCGCCGATGACCTCTACCCGCACGGCCGTGCGGATCCCGGCGGCCTCGCCCTCATAGAGGGCGCAGTCGGGCGTGTAGGTGACCCGGCTGCCCCGGATTAAATCGTAGATTTTGCCTCCCACCCGCAGCAGGAGCAGCTCGCCCCGGTTGTCGGCGGCCGTGTCGTTGTACCAGGGGGTCAGCTTGTTTTCCCGGCAGTTTTCCGCCCAGGTGAAGCCCAGGGCGCTGTCGGATACCAGGGTCCCGAAGCCCTCGCCCGCCAGCACGTGGCACCAGGGCAGAGCGGGACGGCGGGTGATGACAAAGCGGTCGTCCAGGAAGATCCCGCCAGATACCTTTTGCACCGTTTTGGCCCCGGCTGCGGCGGGTTCTCCGGCCGGCGGCTGAACGGGAAGGAAGGGAACGGGGGTATAGGGGGGCGCTAAGGGGCTGATCTGGGTGGGGGTGTCCGGCACGATATAGCGGGCGGCGGCCAGCAGGGCCACGGCGTTATCCGGGTCCCGGGTCTGGTCGGCCAGGTGCAGGCCGCCCTTCTGCCCGATCAGATTCTCCTGTCCCACCGCCCGGATGAGCTCCCGCAGGGCCTCCTCCACCGGCCGGTCGTACGCGCCCCCCTGCCGGTAGAGGAAGACAAGGTCGAAGGCCACGCCGTACCGGCGCAGACGGCGGTGGAGACGGATATAGGGCTCTGCCCGGCCGGCGTCGGCGGCGTTTTTCACCGCCATGGCCAGAATGGGCAGGTCTCCCGATATCCCGAAGCTCCACAGGGCGTCCATCCCTCTGTCGTTCTCACGGGCGGCGGCCAGCCGGGCCTTGGAATCCCGGCCGGGATAGAGCAGCTCGGGCAGGATGACCTGGCAGAGCCGGGCCTCCAGGCTGCCGTCGAAGAGGGGGGCGGGGGCCGGCCGCAGCTGCCGTCGGCAGTCCAGCAGACGGTCCAGCGCCTCCTCCCTCGTGCGGCCCAGGGTCATGAGCAGGGTGGCCATGCGCTGGCCCTTGGCCGGCAGCTCTAGCTCCAGGCTGAGGGCGGCGCAGGGGTCGGGGACCCCGGCCCGTTTTTCCAGGGAAACGCCCGGCCGTAGCAGGGAGGCGATCCCGTCGGGCCGGCGGAGGATGTGCTCCCGGTCGAAGTCGTAAGCGAAGGGGAGCTCCTCGGCAAAGCCCATGGCCAGACAGAGGGAGCCCTGCTCCCCCTCCCGGGGCCGCCGGGTGAAGAGTATGGCGTTGTGGTCGGAGATATACTGGCCCCGCAGGAATAGACGGGAAAAGGCGGGATGGGCCTCGGCGTCCTCCGGACGGGCCAGGCTGGGCTCGGCGTAGAGCAGCAGGCGGACGGTCTGCTTGCAGCCGTTTTTGCTCCGCAGGGCAAAACGGCGGATTTCGCAGGGCTGGGTCTCGTGGACCTGGATGCGCATACCTGCCTCTATGCCGTCGGTCTCGGTAAAGTAGGCGGCGTAGCTGTCCCCGAAAACCACCCGGCGTACCGGCCCCGCGCTGGTTTCGCCGTCGGGATTGTCCTCGTAGGCCGGAGCGGCGGTGATGGAGAAGGGGGGACAGGCCGCTTTGGCCTTACCGCCGCCCCTTTTGCCGCCCTTGCCGCCGGTCAGCGGCTCCACCACGGCGAAGAGGCCCAGGGGCCGCCGGAGCAGGTCCTCGCTGCGCCGGAGCATGTCGGCTCCCTGACAGGCCGACAGAGTGGCCCCGCAGTCGGCGGCGGCCACCGTCCACTCCCCGTTGGAGAGTAAGTGTACCCGGGGATGGCGGGGGGTGATGAGGTCGAATTCCTCGGCCTCGGCCGCGGTACGGCCCGGCTTCTCGGGCACCTGCCGGTGGATGAGGTCGTCAAAGACCGGGGCGGCCTCGGGCAGCTTTTCCTCCAAAAGCTCGGCGGCGGCCGAAAGGTCGCCGGCGGCCATAAACCGCTTCTGCATTTTATTGTCCTCCAGCAGGTTGAAGACCGACAAAAAGCTCATGCCCACGTGGTGGGCCATATAGCTGCGCACGATAGAGAACCCGGCGGCCCCCGCCCGCTCCTTGGTGAAGTCCACCGCCTCGTAGAAGCCGTAACGGCCGGTGAGGCCCAGCTTTTCCAGCCGTTCCAGGTTGCGCAGGCCGGTCTGGGGCAGAAGGGGCAGGGTTAAGAAGGTGGCGTAGGGGGCGACGACGTACTCGCTGTTCAGCCGCCGCCGCAGGCCCAGCCGCTGGACGCCGTGGGCCTTGTACTGGTAATTGAGCTGAGGGTCGAAGGCGTAAAACCCGCTTTCGCTGCATCCGAAGGGGCGGCCCAGGGCCTTGGCCCGCTTTTTCTGGCAGTGCATACAAAAGCGCAGGGCCTCGTAGGAGAGGGAGCCGGTGGGAGCGGGCAGCAGGATGTGGGGCATGAAGTATTCGAACATGGTGCCGCTCCAGGACACCGGCCCGGCGTACCCGTCCTCCTTGGCCAGGGTACGGCCAAGGGCCCCCCAGTGCCGCCGGTCTACCTGCCGGGTTGCGACGGCAAAGTAGCTGGCAGCGCGGGACTCGCTCATAAGCAGGTCGTAGTAGGCGTCGGAGGGGCGGCCGGTTTCCAGGTCGATACCGATGCGGAACAGCTTGCGGTGCGAATCATAGAGCGGGGCCAGCCGGGTTTCATCGATCAGCTTTTTGATGCGGCCCCGCAGGGCGGCCACGCCGTCCTCCTCTCTCTCGTAGTCCCGCAGACCCTCCCAGAGGGCGCAGAGACAGCAGATAAAGTTGCCCGAATCCACGGTGGAGACGTAGCGGGGGAAGAGGGGCTCCAGGGTGCGGGTATCGTACCAGTTTAAAAGGTTGCCCTCCCATTTTTCCATGCGCTCGGCGCTGGCGATCCCGCCCGACAGACGTTTGCACATCTCGGCCGTGTCAATAAACCCCATGTCCCGGGCGGCCAGGGTGGAGAGGAAGCAGAGGCCCATGTTGGTGGGGGAGGTGCGGTGGGCCAGGGCGTAGACCGGGGCCTCCTGGATATTGTCGGGGGGCAGCCAGTTGTCGGACTTTACGGCCAGCTCCTCGTAAAACCGCCACGTGGCCGCCGCCTGCCCGGCCAGCTTTTCCCGCTGGCTCTCGGACAGACGGGGCGGCCTTTGTCCCCCCGCCCTGCCGGTGAGGCAGACGGCCAAGGGGGTCAGGAGAAAGAAGCAGGCGGTCAGACGGGTGAGACTGTCGGTTAAGAAGAAAAGGAGCAGGCCGGCGGCGAAGGAGGGCCAGCACCGGCGGGCCGCCGCCCAGACCCCCTGGCCTCTTTCGCTGTCGGCCGCCGTCACCCATTCCAGCAGGTTTTTCCGGCTCACATACTGCCGCCATACCCCCAGCGCGGCGGCCTGGAGGCTTACCCAGGCGGTCTGGAAGAGGAGCAGGCAGTTCATAAGGGCCTGGCATAAGGCGGTGAGGGCGGCGGGAGTGGCTCTGGAGTAATACCGGCGGGAGAGGGCGGGCACGCCCACGGCCGTGATCTGGAAGAGGGCGGAAAAGATCCCGGGGGCGGCCTGGGAGAGCAGGGCCGCGGCGGCCAGCCAGCCTGCGGCCGACGGCGCCGCGAAGCCTAAGGCCAGACAGACGGCTGCCAGCACCGGCGTGACCGACCGGCGCAGATTGTCGAAAAGCATATAACGGCAGAGGCCGGGCAGGGGATTGACGGTCTTGCGGCGGCGGACCGGATGGGCCTTATACATGGGCCGGTCGAAGGAGAGGGCGGCCTCCCGGCCCAGCTCCGCGTCGGCCCGGGCGGGCAGGTAGGAGGGACCCGGCCCGGACCGGCTGGCGGCCGGACTGTCGAAATCCTTTTTTCTGCCGGCTCCCTCGCCGGCGGGAATTCTGCCGAAGAGCCAGGGCAGATTCTGCCAGTCTCCCCGGATCCAGCGGTGGAGGCGGCTCAGATAGGATAGGGCCCCGCTGGGGCAGCCGTCGCTGACCTCCACGTCGGACAGGTAGCCGCAGCGCAGCACCGAGCCCTCTAAAATGTCGTGGCTGAGCACCCGTTCGTCGGGGAGAAAGGCGTCCATACAGGCCTGGAAGGCCCCAAGGTCGATGAGGCCTTTGCCGGCGAAGATGCTGCGGCCGAAGTAATCCTGATAAAAATCCCCGGATAGGGTGTCGTAGGCCGTAACGCCGCCGGCCCCCGACATGATGCGGGAAAAGGGGGTCGCGCCGGCGCTGCGCAGGGTGGTCCCCACCCGGGGGGCCAGTATGCCGTAGCCCTCGACCACAACGCCCCGCCGCCGGTCGATCACCGGCCGGTTCAGGGGATGGAGGGCGGCCGCCACCATGCGTCTGGCGGTGTCCAGCTGGGGCTCGGTGTCGGCGTCCAGAGCCAGCATGTATTTGGCGCTGCGCAAAAAGGATACGTCTCCCTCCAGGGCCAGAAAGTCCCCCGCCTCGCCCCGGCAGAACCGGCAGAGCTGGGTGATGGCCCCCCGCTTGCGCTCCCAGCCGGCGTAGGCCCGCTGGGTCTTGATGAGGGTCCGGCCCCGGACGGCCAGAATAAACCGGTCCCCCTCGGTTTTGTTTAAACGCCGGACCACCCGCCGCAGGGCGGCCACAGCCTCCTCGTCTCCCGGCCGGTTGGGCCTTACGGCTTGCTTCAGGTCGGCCAGCAAGCAGATTTTACAGTTTTCCTCACCCTTGGGCGCGTTGGTGCGGGCCAGCTGGAGCAGCCGGCCGGTCAGGGCCTCGGCCTTGTCGGCGGGGGGCACCAGCTGGGAGACCACCACCAGGCAGGCTCCCTCCTCCGGGATACCGGTCTCCAGCTCCAGCCGGGGCAGGAAGGCGGGACGGGACAGCCTGCCGGACAGCCAGTCGAAAAAGGGGCGGAAGATTTCCACCATGGGTAGCAGGAGGGCGGGAAACAGCCACCACAGCCTAAGGAAATAGGCCAGCCCGCCGCCGGCCAGGGCGGGTAACAGATACCGGCCGGTCAAAAGCAGGATGCCGCCCCGCCGCCGGGCGGCCGCTCTCGGCCGGGCGGCCTCCATGAGCCACCAGCCGATGTGACGCATCCGCTGATCGTCTCCGCCGGTCTGCCCGTAGTCGGCCGCCTTGCGGCGCAGGGAGGCGGCAAGACGCATCTCGTCCATCCCCTTTTTCCGGGCGATGCGGGCGCAGAGATCCCGGTAGTAGCCCCGGGAGGCCTGGTCCATTTGGGCGTATACGCCCCCCGGGTCGGACTGAAAAACCGCCTCCACCGCGCAGTAACGTTCGGTGAAGAGGGTAAAGTCGATGGATTGCAGGCCGCGCAGGCCGTCCACAGCCGCGCCCATGCGGAAGGCGGCGTCCCGGTCCGGGCTCCCGCCCTTTTTCTTGCCGCCGGCCGCGCCTTTGATGGTATCTGGGGCCGCGCCCGATTGAGACAGCATGTGTAAAGCCTCGGCGGCCATACGCAGATAGGCCGCCCGCATAAAGTCGGCCAGCGCGGCCGCCTCGGCCACGTAGAGACTGCCGCCCCGTTTTTCGGCAAAGGCCCGCAAAATCCGGTCCAGCGCCTCGGCCGCCGGTCCCGCCGACCGGGCGGCCGCCTCGCACAGACGGTAGGCCCGCGGCTGGATGACGCTGTCGGTCAGAGCGGGGAAAGCCACGTCGGGAATCTCCGGCTCCTCCTCCGCCCGGCGCATGAGATCGGGCTCGCCGGGCTGGGGCGGGTTCGCCTTACCCCTTCCCTTCGCAGCGGGCAGGGGGGAAACCTGTATGTCGGCCGAGGGCATGGGCGGCATCCGGCGCAGGGACTTGAGGGCCGCCTGGGCCTCCCGGTCCAGCAGATAGAAGTTGTCCCGCAGCCATTCCTTTGCGCCGCCCGCCCCGTCTAGGATGCGGTTGTAAGCCCGTCGGAGCCGGCGGCGGTCCTGCCCGACCTGCGCTGCCAGCGCTTTTGTGCTTTGCATGGCGTGTGCGTTTTGTTTCATATGCGATTCCTGCCTTTCCCGCCTATCGCCGGTTTTTAGGTTTTGCCTTGAACGTCGAAAACGCCGTTTTTAATATGGAAACGGTCGGCGTTCGCGTCAGGAATCATCGAAATACAGGAGAGCTAACGATGCCTTCCCTGCATCGACCCTTTCCGGTCTAAAATCCGTCATTTCCTCTATTTTCAAACCAGACCTAAAAAACGCAAAAAATACGGCGGAATTCCGGGATAGTTTTCCCAGGATTCGCCGTATCATGCAGCGCCGTCGAATAAAGGGACGGCCGCAGGTCAGAATAACAGGTAAGAAAGGGCGCATAAACGAAAAAAGCCGCCGGTATACCGACGGTCCTTTTTCAACGTAAACGTATAGGGACGGGACATAGTTCAGCGAAGAAGCGATGTAATACCGAACAAGAGGAGAGGCCGGAAAGGCCCGATCCCTCTATTATAGGTTACTTATGTAGAGCATGGAAAGAATTATCTGCGGCAAAACGCTAAATCAGGGACGTCTTTGTCCGTGAAACAAGCCTTTCTGACAGAAGGGCGGAATTAATTCGCTTCCTTTTCGCTGTAGATTTCCTCCAGGGACAGATCCAGGATTTCGGCCAGCGCCTTTACCTCGTAGTCGGCCACGAACCGGTCCCCGCTCTCGATGCGCATAACGGTGAACCGGTCGAACTCGCAGCCCTTTTCCACCATGGCGTCGGCCAACTGCTGTTGGGTAAGAGCCGGGATGCGATGTCTGCGCGCACTACGGACGTTTACGCCCACTAGGTTCTTTCGTCCCTTGTAGCTATAAACTTTCATAATCATTCCTCCCATCCAAACTATAGACAAAATCTATCTAAATGTCAATAGAAAATTCCATATTCGGCTATTCTTATTGTGGGAGGTGCAGGATGACAGACAGAATCAAAAATCTGCGCATCGATTCTGACTATACCCAGGCTTATGTGGCGCGGGCCATTGGCATCAGCCAGCGCAAGTACAGTTACATTGAAACCGGGATTCAGCAACTTACGGATGATCTGATTATCAAGCTGGCTTTGTTTTACAACACCAGCGCCGATTATCTTTTGGGTCTGTCCGATGATCCCACGCCTCGATGGAAACAGCGCTAGAAGCGCGGCCTTGAAGCTTGCGCGTGCGCACCCAAAGCCAACGATCTTGCTGCAGAGAGTAGGAACCCCGACCAGCGGGCCGCCGTCCATGGCGGACGGATTTGGCTCTGCGGGCGGGGGCGTTCTCTGCGGGTCCGTTTTATCAGGGCGCCGCCGGCTGCCCTTTCGAGAAAAAACAACCGCCTCCGACGGGGCGGTTGTTTTACATTCGCAAATTATGACAGGGCGCGTGAAGGGAAAGCGCGCCGGGCTTAAATGCATCGGGTTCTAAGTCCTCCCGGCCGCCAGGCTTTGCCGGGCGGACTGCCAGACATCCCGCCAGTCCACCGTGTAGACCAGCATATAGATGCCCGCGCCCAGCACCAGCCCTAAGGCCACGTCTACGATGGAATGCTGTTTGATGAACATAGTGGAAAGAATAATCGCGATATTCAGGATATGGGAACCGGCCCGAAGCCAGCGCTTATCCCGGAAAAGGGCGGATTTCTGAACGGCGAAGTTGACCGCCAGGGAATTGAGCACGTGAATAGAGGGGGCGCAGTTGGTAGGCGTGTCCCCGGAATACAGAATATAAACCATACGGCTGAAAATATCGGTTTCGTTGGCGGTCAGGGGAACCCGAAGGGGCTGCCCATGCGGAATAAAATAGTATACGATATTACTGATGGTCATGCCGATGTACAGAGACATGCAGAGCTGGATAAAAATTTTTTTATCCTTGAGCCCAGTGACCAGAAGGGCCCCGGCCACATATAAAAACCACAGCACGTAAGGCACCACAAAGACGCTGATAAAAGGAATATAGTCGTCCAGCGGGCTTTTGATCCAAAGGGTTACGTGCGCGTTTCGCTTTTCCAGCAATTGAAACCAAAGAAACCAAACGGGATAATACAGCAGCAGCAGCAAATATTTGCGCTGTGCCAGCCAGTCGCTTATGGAAGCTGTCCGCAGCTTGTTGGGCATATTTTTCCTCCTTTGTATTTGATGCGCGTCCTATGTGTACTATTATATGCATACAGTTCGCGGAATGTTTAATTTTTTCTTAAATCTATAGGGCGTTTCGCTTAATGCTTTGCTGTTTTTATCATAATGGGTTTTGCGCAGGGAATCGACCATACAAAAATATACGCAAAGCATATACAATATAATAGCATGGGGACCGTCCCGACGCAAGAGGGGAGGGGACGGCGCATTTTCCCAAAACAGGGAGGGTTTAGGCAAGGAGATGAGAAGGTTTGACAAAAACAAAAATTATACTTGCAATTTTGCGGGGCGCGTGCTAAAATATCATTTGTATTTGGGCCTATAGCTCAGCTGGGAGAGCGTTCGGTTCGCATCCGAGAGGTCGAGGGTTCGAATCCCTTTAGGTCCACCATACGCCCGACTATTTCGTCGGGCGTATTTTCTTTCGTGTTTAGCAATGCTTTGATTCCCGTTCTTGACAGGACCTGTTCAAAGTAAGCAAAATAGAAAAAGGATATATAAGAGCGAAGAAAAAAGCCTTGGTCTCTCTTAATGGAGGGACCAAGGCTTTTTCACCAAATCAGCTCCGGATCAACCCGGACGAGATCGGCAACCTCCACGCCCAATGTGAAGGCTATCCGGCAGAGAAGGGCAAAGGACGGCTCCGCGTCGCTGTAAGGCGCCTCCAGACGGGCCAGATGCCCGACGCTGATTTCAACCTCCTCGGCGAACCGCTCCTGCGTCCAGCCCCTTTCCCGTCTGAAACGCGTGATGTTCAGATGGAGGAAAAAGCGGTGGTTATTGGCGAACTTGAGATACGCTGTAGACATATTATCAACCCTTTCTGTGACTGCGAGCCACATAAGGATTAACGAGATAGACGCTCGTAATTATTTAACAAACTTAAATTTTTTTATAACCGGATCCGTAATACGGAAAGGAAAAAAGAAATTATTTTTCAAATCCCCTTAATTCTTGGGAAAACCATGCCGATAATTTATCCAAAGAGTTCCACAGCCTTTGCAGGGGTCCCGGGAAGCCTTGTAAACGGCTGCTTGCTTCTTTTTGGTTTCTCCGGCCGACGGGCCGGCGGAAACGTCCCCCGCGCGCCAAATGCTTTGAAGGCTGTGGCCATGGTCCCTCAAAGCGGGGCGCTGTCCTCAGGCTGTGCTTCGGTAAAAGGATGCTCCGGGGCACATAAAATAACAGATTTGGAAGGAGTCAAACTTAAATGCGTATTCAACATAATATTATGGCGATGAACGCCTATCGTAACTACAACACCAACGTTTCCGCGATGAAGTCCAACCTGGAGAAGCTCTCCTCCGGTTACAAGATCAACCGCGCTGGCGACGACGCTGCCGGTCTTGCCATCTCCGAGAAGATGCGGGCTCAGATCACCGGTCTGAACGCCGCGCAGAAGAACGTGAAGGACGGCATCTCCCTTGTGCAGACCGCTGAAGGCGCTATGCAGGAGGTCCAGGACATGCTTAACCGCATGGTCTACCTGGCCACCCAGTCTGCCAACGGCACCTACGACGACGATGTTGACCGCGCCAACCTGCAGAAGGAGCTGGATCAGCTCCGCGGTGAAATCGACCGTATCTCCGATTCGGCCAACTTCAACGGCATCAAGCTGCTGGACGGCACCAAGGACGCCGGCGGCCTGACCTCTTCTATTACCGGCGAGTTCGCGGTCGGCGGTACTACGGCCGGCAATAAATTCGGCCTGCCCGCCACCGGCTCTGTTCTGGGCGCCGACACTGTGCTCCACGCAGGCGCTACCACCGGCACCACCACGAACGAGTTCTCGGTTGAGCTGCATAATCTGGAGTTCACCAACGCCACCGGCTCGAGCATGACGCTGACCATTGGCGATGACGAGTTTACGCTGGCAGCTGGCGCTCAGGCCGCTGCGGGCACCAAGCTGACCGCTAGTGATATTGCCGCCGCGTTTGCTGCCGGCAAGTTCACAGACGCTGGCGGTACCATGACTGCCAACAAGGCTACCATCGGCGGCGTGGAGTATGACGTTTCTGCCAAAGACGGAAAGCTGACCTTCTCTACCACTGCCGACCTGCCCGACGGCGTGAAAATCCCCTCTAAGGTTGCCGTTTCCGACCCTAACGCGGGAACGATTGCGGCCAAGGCCGACGTATACGCCAGCGGCCAGATTGGCTATACTGCAGCTACTGGCGGCGCTGCCGATGGCGCTTCTTCAGCCACTGTCTCCTACACGAAGGCCGATGGCACCAATGCTACTGCAACCGTCAACTTCAATGCTTCGGCGGACGCGGCTACTACTGCTGGAAATCTCCTGACCGCCTTGCAGGCTGATACCGATCTGGCCGCTCTGTTCGACATTGCAGGCGATGAGACCGGAATTACCTTTACAGCCAAAACCGCGGGCGCCAATAAGGGAGCGGTCACCAATTTCGCGCTGGCCACAACCGGTGATGGCGCTGCCACAGACACAGCCACTATTGGCACTAAGGATACCGTAGCCTCTGTCGCGGGCGCGGACGCGACCGTCGCTGACAGCAACGTCAAGGGCGACTACAATGTGTCCACCACCGACATCGTGACCAAGGCCGCCGCCACCGACAAGCGTCTGGCCAGCACCCATTTCACCCTGACCAACGACATGGTTACGAACGGCAGCACCCTGACCATCGGCACCAAGACCTACACCTTCACCACCGATAAGAATAACATCGGTAAGGAGGGTTATGTGGACGCCACCAGCGGCGATCTGGCCACCATCGCTAAGAACCTGACCGATGCGGTTGCCGCGAACAACACCACCTACACCCTGGGTACCGACGCCACTGCCGGTCACATCACCATCACCGAGATCGATGGTCAGACCGACTTTGATCTGTCCACCGTGAGCGGCATCGAAAAGTCCCTGGGCTTCACCAAGTGCACCACTTCTCCTTCCAACCCTGCCAACGCTCTGACCTTCCAGATCGGCGATACCGCCGAGGACTACAACCAGCTGAAGGTTTCCATCGGCGATATCCACTGCGCGGCGCTGGGCATCGACGGCATCAGCATCGCCAAGCAGACCGACGCGCAGGCTGCCGTTCAGAGCATCAAGGACGCCATCAACCGGGTTTCCTCCATCCGCGGCGACCTGGGCGCTACCCAGAACCGTTTGGAGCACACGGCCAACAACCTGTCGGTCATGCAGGAGAACATCACCGACGCCGAGTCCTCCATCCGCGACACCGACGTAGCCGAGGAAATGATGGCCTACACCAAGAACAACATCCTCATCCAGGCCTCCCAGGCCATGCTGGCCCAGGCCAACCAGGTGCCCCAGGGCGTCCTGCAG
>JAAVYX010000123.1 GCA_022791355.1 Clostridiales bacterium
ACCAGACGGACGGCCCCACGCCGAGGACGGCGGGGACGCCAATTATACCACGCGCTTGCGCACATGGTATAATGTCCGCAAAGCTCATCATCTAGTTTCCGGTGCGAAAGCGCCTCTACCCGGCATCGTCAAAGAAAAGTACGGGAGTATCCATATAGGAAAACCCGGCGCGAACCCTCGTATCGCGTCAAATAAAAGAAATCTGCCGGGCAGCACCCCATATAAAATAAAAAAGCGACGAGGAGGCGGCTTTATGCAAAACCGGTTCCGGCATACCATTGCGGCTAGTTTTATCGGCTATATCGTACAGGCCATCATAGGCAATTTTACCCCTCTGCTCTTTCTGACCTTTCAGACCAGTTACGGCATTTCCCTGGACAAAATCGCCCTGCTGGTGACGGCAAACTTCGGCCTGCAAATGCTCATCGACCTGCTGGCCTCCCGGTTTGTGGATAAAATCGGATACAGGGTCCCTCTGGTGGCGGCCCACCTGTGCGCGGCGCTGGGGCTGGCGGGGCTGACCTTCCTGCCCGAGCTGCTGCCCGACCCTTATGCGGGCCTGGTCATATCGGTCATGATTTACGCTGTGGGCGGCGGACTGATTGAGGTGCTGGTCAGTCCTTTGGTGGAGGCCTGTCCTACCAAACGGAAAAAAGCAGTGATGGGACTGCTCCATTCCTTTTACTGCTGGGGCTCCCTTTTCGTCGTACTGGCCAGCACCGGCTTTTTCTTTTTCTTTGGGATTGCCAACTGGAAAACGTTGGCCCTCCTTTGGGCCGTGATTCCGCTGTTCAACGCCTTTTATTTCGCCTGGGTCCCCATCCGCAGTCTGACCGAGGAAGCCGGCGGAATGGGACTTAGACGGCTTCTTCGCAATAAGCTGTTCTGGGTGTTTGTGCTCTTTATGATCTGCGCCGGGGCCTGCGAGCAGGCGATCAGTCAGTGGGCCTCGGCCTTTGCGGAAAGCGGCCTTGGCCTGTCCAAGACGGTGGGGGATCTGGCTGGTCCCTGCGCCTTTGCCCTTTTAATGGGGGCTACCCGGGTTTTCTACGCCCGGCACAGCGACCGGATGCCCCTGCGGCGGATTTTGCTGCTCAGCGGCATCCTGTGCGTCGTCAGTTATCTGCTGGCTTCCCTTTCTCCCTATCCGGCGATTGGCCTGCTGGGCTGCGCCCTTTGCGGCGTAGCCGTAGGAACCCTTTGGCCGGGAACCTTCAGTATGGCGGCGGAGGAAATCCGTTCGGGGGGTACGGCCATGTTCGCCCTGATGGCCCTGGCCGGCGATGTGGGCTGCGTGTCCGGCCCGGCGGTGGTGGGCTTTGTATCCCAGGCGGCCGGCGGCCGTCTGCAAAACGGGATTCTGGCGGCCATTGTTTTCCCTGCGGTTTTGGTTGTCGCTCTGCTGCTGTTCGGAAAAAGGAGAACGCCGGCGGCTGTCTGAAATGCGGCCTTTGTCCTACTGCATAAAAACGGCGGAAAAGAGGACGTCCTTCGGCTAACAGAAAAGTTATTTGCCCTAAAATACGGAAGAAAAGGTTGTCTCTCGCCGTTTATAAAGGCGGGGGAGAGCCCCGCGCCCATAAGACGCGAATTGTTTACGAAAACAAAGCGTAGGGGAACCCTTACCGGAGGAGTTGATACGGTCCGCCGCGCCGCATTAAATTTTTAATTTGTTATTCGATTTTCCGCAGGCCTAGCGAGGGAAAGACTCTGCAAAATGAGAAAAGAACGGAAAAGGGACGCTGTGCCAATTTTGCGGATATTAGGCTCTGCCGGCCCCGCGCTTTACCGCCGACGGACAGGCAAGACCTGCCGGCATGTAATAAAGGTAGCTGCGGCTGTTTTCAGCCCTCCTCGTCCTCCTCGGAAACGGCGGGCCGGGGGGCTCTCCAGCCGCCCATATCCATCTCCACGTCGGCGCCGAGGCCGGCCTTCTTCTGCCGCTTGTAGGCGGCCGGCGAAACCTGATAGAAGGACTGGAAAGCTCGGGTAAAGGTGCGCACGCTGCCAAAGCCCGACTGAAAGCAGATATCCTCCAAACTGGCGTTGGTAGAGCGGATCAGCCGGGCGGCGTGCCGGGCCCGCAGATTGTTCAGATGCTGATTGAAGCCGCAGCCGATACGGGCGTTGAAGAGCCGGGAGAAGTAATACCGGTTATACCCGTGCCGCTTGGCTACCTCCTCGATGGTCAAGGGATCCAGATAATGCTGCTCCAGATAGACCAGCACCTGCCGGACCAGAGAAGCGCTGTCCTCGGTCTGTTCCCGGCGGATGAGGCCTACAGTATCCGCGAAGAGGCCCAGAATGGTATACAGATATCCCGCGGCGGCCATAGAATGATAGGTGGCGTTATAGTGATATAGCCGCTGGATGGCATGGCCTACCTCCCGTCCGGCGGCCGATTCGGTCAGAAAGGCACTGCGGAATTGGCGGGACTGAAGCAGAGGACGAAATTGGCTGACCATATCGATGGGAATAAGCAGCACGGTAATTTCCGACGCCGAACCGTCGGGGGTACGGTAGGCGTGCACGTCAAAGCTGTTGGCTACTGCGGCGCAGCCGGGGGTCAGCAGCATTTTTTCCTCGTTTACCGTTACCTCGATCTCGCCTTTATGCACATAGGCCAATTCCAAATTGGAGTGGAAATGGGGGTCGACCATGTTGTTCGAGAAGGGCAGGCAGTAAAAGGCGTTGTCATAGTCCCGGGATAGTTCAAAAAAGGCGTCCATCTGTTTATCTCCTGCGCAATATATGTCCATAAAATCAAGCGATTTACTCTGTTTATTTTATATAAAATGTGTTATTTTGTCAATGGAAATGCAGATAAAAAAACTACCGTTTGCCTCCAGGGGACGATGCGCTTTAAAGAGTTAGGGGACGGCGGCGTTCTCGGGGCTGCCGGGGAGCAAGCCGGTAGGACGAGACGATTTAGGAGGCGATTTTCGGAACGGCTGAAGGGCTGCGCTGCGGACGGCTGTCTACGGCCGTTCTGTTCGACTAGAGGCGGCCTAGTCCTTAAGCTTCCTATCGGCTTGACAGTATGTCCAAAGGCGCTTGGGGCGATTGAGACGGCACCGCGCCGTAGGCTGTATCCGGCGCTTGGCGTATGAACTGCGGAGCTGGACAATGAAGCAGCGGCGTCCGGGTAGGCGGATGAGGCGGAAAGCTGCGCGGCTGGCGCCGTTCCTCTCTTCTGACAGCCCGCTCCGGCTGCGGCCGTACCGCAGAGCAGGACCAACAGAAGCAGACAGGCGAATCGTTTGCTTTACTATGATAATTCCCTCCTTGTATTATAGAGTAGTAGTTATTAGAGCCCCTCTCCAAGGGCTGTGCTACAC
>JAAVYX010000124.1 GCA_022791355.1 Clostridiales bacterium
CAGCGTTTGTCCTTCCAAATTCCGCTGGGAAGGAAAAGCTGCAGCTGCAAAACGGAAAGCTTACGCCCGGCTTTTCAGCCGGGCGTTGGTGGGAGCGGGTGGATTCGAACCACCGAAGTCGAAGACAACAGATTTACAGTCTGCCCCCTTTGGCCACTCGGGAACACTCCCATATCAAGGAAAGGATGGTGGAGCTGGTGGACGGATTCGAACCCCCGACCTGCTGATTACAAATCAGCTGCTCTACCAGCTGAGCTACACCAGCAAACAGCT
The DNA here is from genome assembly GCA_022791355.1 of Clostridiales bacterium. Classification (GTDB taxonomy): domain Bacteria; phylum Bacillota; class Clostridia; order Oscillospirales; family Acutalibacteraceae; genus Howiella. The sequence continues at coordinate 274 of JAAVYX010000124.1, forward strand.
TATACAATATAGCATACGGCCGGGGGACTGTCAAGCCCTTTCACAAAAAAATCTTTCCCCGGCCCGCCCGAGGGACGGGCCGGAAAAGACGGTTTCCAAAAGCCGTAAGCAAAACGAGGGGCGGATGGAAAGAGACGCGCGCAAACGGCTTCCATCGATTGTAAACACAGGCTCTAAGGACGGTTTTATGCGGAAAAACCGTTCATGCCGTGCTTTTGCATCCAGCTGTAGGTATAAACCTTTCCGTCCACCTCGTAGCTGGCGGGAATGGAATTGTCCATCCAGTCCAGCGGCCGCATTTTGGTCTCCTGCCGGGCGGCCAGACGGAAGGCCTCCCGCAGCGCCGGCTTCATCTCCTCGGTGACGGCCGACGGCTTCATGGAGCAGAACAGGGGCGTGCCAGACAGGGCCACCAGCTCCAAAAACTGCTTGTTCATCTCCCAATCGATCTGTTCGGTAATGCCCACGCAGTCGGCGTCGATGTGGAAAAAGGCCTTGTGCTGAGCAAGACGGAAGGCCAGGGTGTTGATCCCCATAATCATGGTGCGGTCCCAGTTGCAGCCGCTGGTATCGTCTCCGCTGCGGTGCATATGCATCAATCCCGCGGCCAGGTGTCCCACCACGTTGCAGCCCAGAATAACCGCGCCGTTCGCATGGTCCAGAATGGTTTTATACACGTTCATAATGGCCTGGGCGTTGGTCTGGGACCGGTCGTGCCAGGCCCAGTCGTTCCGGATACGGATGACGTCCAGGGGCTGGAAGGCGAAGGTCCCGATAGCGTCGATGGTGGCGAAGTCGAATTTTAAAAACTCATAGCCCCAGCCGGTGACCCGCGCCACGTCCTCCCCGATGAGCCGGAGGGCCTCCGGCTCGGTCAGATCCAGATAACGCCGGTCCCTCTCGCAGCGCAGCCGGTTATCCAAAAACATCTCGTTGGTCTCCTCCGGCCGGATCCAGATGCCGGGCTTTACCCCCATCTCCTTCATTTGCCGGGCCAAATCGGCCATGTCTGGGAAGCGGACGTTGCCGTTTTCATAGGGCCGTCCCGCCGCTCCCTGACTTAGGGCCAGCGGCTGCCAACAGTCGTCAATGACCATGTAGGGCCGGTTTTCAATCCCCTCGGTCAGCTCGGCCAGCAGAGCGGCGTCCCGTAGGATTTCCTCGTGGGAGGAATTTCCATAGGCGTAGTACCAGTTGTTGCTGCCGTAAACCGGGGCGGGCGGAAACATAGGATCGTCGCACATTTTGCGGCAGAAGGCCTGCATAAAGGAGAAGGGCTCCTGCTGAGCCCCATCCTGTACCAGAGTGGCCAGAAACAGGGTCTTCCCCCCCAGTATAACCCCCTTGCCGCCGCAGCGCAGATCCAGCCAGAGGGTGACGCCTTGGGGATCGGCCATCCAGAAGGCGAAGCAGTTGGGCCGGGTCTTGACCCCCATACCGGCGGTCTGACGGCCATCGGATACCAAGAAGTACCAGGGCATGAGCCGGTCGGGCACAAATCCCCGCCACTCCAGGTTGCCATAGTTGCGCTCAAAAGCGTCCCCTAAAAACCGGGCGCCTTCCCGAAAGCTTCCCTGCCAGCGCAGCTCCAAAAAGCGGACGGGCGTTTCGCCGGCCCGGACCGATACGTCCAGACCGGCCGCGGCCGGCGCAAAGTCTATCTGGACGTCCTTACAGCTATACCCCGTCCCAGCGGGCGCGGCCGTTAGGTCTCCCGATTCGGTCAGTACCCGCAGATGGTCGGGCCTGCGCAAAATATGTAGATCAGTCATCCTATAAAACCTCATTTCCAATAAAATCAACTGTTTTTATCATACCTCCCCAACGCTTTCAAGTCCAGCACAAATTCCTTCTGTCGGGCCAAACATCCATACTTTGTTTTTTCTCTGCAATTTTTTTGTACAATAAAAGCCGAAGGCGGGGACTGTTCGGCCGAAAAGCCGCCTATTTAAGAAAGTTCTGTGAATTTCTTTGCTGCGTATTCCTTTTGGGGAGGTTTTGGGCTATAATAGATACTGCATCCAGCGGCGTGCTTTTCTTTTTTTAGACTTATTGTTTTATTTTTGGGGAATGGGATGGAGGTTTCGCGCAAGATTCGCTTTTCCGCAAGGTTTTGCGCCTCGCGATTAGGTATTGTAGTAAAAACAAAAGGATATCCGGTGCGAAGCCTCGCGCCCTGCTAAATAATAAACAAAACATCAAACCCGACTTTTCCTATGGAAAGGAGACGGCTATGATATGAAGAAAAAGGCTCCTCCCGTCACCTATACCCATGTGGACGGCGCGGCGCGCACGGCGTCCAAACCGCCCCGGCGCAAAAAGGGGACCGGCAAGCGGGCGCTGGTCTTTTTGGCCACCCTGCTGCTTTGTCTGCTTCTCTTCGGTCTCATCGGCTTCTTCCTGCTGCGGGACCAGCTGTTCCCCCCGGCCGACCCTTCCGCAGGGGATACGGCCGCGGTCAGCGAACAACAGTCCGTCCCGGCCCCCATGAACCTGCTGATTATCCAGACCGCCGATAAGGACGGTTTGCCCCGTTTTTGGCTGACCCGCTTTCTGGCCGACCCGGGCAGCGTTACCATCACCGCCCTGCCGGCCGAAACCATGGTCGAATCGGCCGGAAGGCAGGACCGTTTGTCCGGCTATCTGTCCTACGGCGGCGTGTCGTCGGCCAGCCAGGCGGTGGCCGACCTATGCGGCGTAACCGTCGACCGGACCGTGCGCATGTCCCCCGAACAGCTGGAGGGGGTAATCGACCAGTTCGGCGGCGTGATCTACACCGTCCCCAGGCGCTTGGAGGAATACGACGCAGAGGGCAATCTGACCGTTTCCCTGTCGGCCGGCCGGCAGAGCCTCACCGGCGCCCACCTCCGCCAGCTGTTCGCCTACCGGGGCTGGGAGGAGGGCCGGGGACGGCAGATAGCGGTCCAGCAGGAGGCCGCCGCCTCCTTCTTCAACCAGTGCCTGACCGCTTACAATCTGGGGCAGGCCGAAAGCAATTTTCTGTATTTGGTCAACCACAGCGAGACCAACCTGTCCCGCGCCGATTTCGACGCTTGGCTGCCCTGGTATCAGAAGATGGCCGGCACCAGCCCGGCCGGGGTCATGCGAGCCGAGGGGACCTACGACAATTCCGGGAGCCGGACGGTTTTCACCATGACCGAAACCCAGCGCGCTCTTTTGGGCGGCGCCTATGGAAACGAAAGCCCCTGACCGTTTCAACCCAACCGTCCTTTTTTCCGGGTAATATACGCTCTGGATACATTTTTGCAGGGAGGGCTTTTGCGCCTTGCATTTTGCGTCCCGGCCCGGAAAGCGACAAACGAAAATTTATTATAATAACGGTTTTCGCCCGCCTTTTTCAAAAGGCGTTGAATCCTGCGTCCCGCAAGGCGCGAAATCCTTAAGCAAACGACGCGCAGGCAGCCGAAATCTTCCAAAGAAAGATTTCGTCCGAACCCTTGCCGGGGGTTCTCCAATACGGCGCGCCGGGCGACGCATAAGAGTTCTCACGTATAGATTTTCGCTCAGGGTATCTAAGCGAACGGCCTTTGACCATCCCAGCGCTAACGCGCCTCTGCGTTGTTTCCCGCAAGAGACCTTCGCAAAAAGTACGCCCGGCGTATAATCCGTTTGCCTTTTTTAAACAGGCCCTAGGGGCAGTTTGAAAAATCGGAATTGCCGTCATATTCTACACATAAG
>JAAVYX010000125.1 GCA_022791355.1 Clostridiales bacterium
ATACTTTGTCTTGCAAAGTAAAATTTTTGCGAAGCCCTCGATGGGCTGAGCGAAAATCTATATATTTTGAAACGGGGTTGCTTCATGGATTATACTGCTTTAAAAAGTTACGCTGAGACGCTGGGCTGCGTTTGCCGGGAACAGGTTCCCATGTCCGAACACACCAGCTTCGCCATCGGCGGTCCGGCCGACCTCTTTTTGGAAGCGCCCCATGAAGAAGACCTGGGCAATCTGCTTGCCGCCTGCCGCAAATGGGAAATTCCCGCCTTTACGCTGGGTAACGGCTCCAATCTCCTGGTCTCCGACGATGGGATCCGTGGAGCGGTCCTGCATATCGGCGGGGGACTGGCCGATATACGTCTGGCCGGCGAGGGGGAGATTATCTGCGGGGCGGGAGCCAAGCTTTCCCGTCTGTGCGCCTTTGCGCTGGAGCATTCCCTGACCGGCTTGGAATTTGCCTGGGGTATCCCCGGGTCGGCCGGCGGCGCGGCCTTCATGAACGCCGGCGCTTATGATTCCGAGATGAAAAACGTACTGCTCTCCTGCCGCCATATCGGCCCTGATGGGGCCGTCGGCCGTCGGGAAGGGGAGGCGTTGGATTTATCCTACCGGCACAGCGCCTACGCGGATTCCGGCGAGGTCATCACCGAGCTGCGGCTGGGGCTGCGGCCGGGGGAGCCGGAGGCCATTCGAGCCAGGATGGATGAGCTGATGGCCCGCCGTAAATCCAAGCAGCCTTTGGAGTATCCCAGCGCGGGCAGCGTCTTCAAGCGGCCGGCGGGAAACTACGCCGGGGCCCTTATCGAGCAATGCGGCTTAAAGGGTTATACCATCGGCGGGGCGCAGGTTAGTGAAAAGCACGCCGGTTTTATTGTGAATATCGGAGGCGCCACCTGTTCGGACGTCCGCCGGCTGATCGCACATATTCAGGAACAGGTGTTTTTACAGACTGGTATAGAGTTACAAACCGAAATCAAGGCCGTAGGCATTAAGCAGAACGGGTGAAAAGCAGAATGGATTTTATTATTGTAACCGGCATGTCCGGCGCCGGAAAATCTCAAGCCGCAAAGGCCTTAGAGGACATCGGCTTCTACTGTGTGGACAACATCCCGCCCTCCATGCTGCCGGCTTTCGCCGAACTGTGCTGGCGGGGACAGAGCCGCAAGCTCTCCAAGGTGGCGGTAGTCACCGACGTACGGGGCGGCGAACTGTTTGAGGATATCAACAGCGTGCTGGACGAATTGCTGAGCGGCCAGATCGACATCAAGATCCTCTTCCTGGACGCGGCCGACGAGGTGCTGGTTCGCCGTTATCGGGAGACGCGACATAAGCATCCCCTATGCGACCTCAAGCACATCTCCATCATCAACGCCGTAAAAAAGGAGCGCGAGCTGCTGCGCACGGTTTACGCCCGGGCGGATTATATCATCGATACCTCCCAAATCTCCTCCGCCCAGCTCAAGCAGCGGATTTCCAGCCTCTTTTTGGGGGACGCTTCTCAGGCTCTCACCATCCAGTGCATGTCCTTCGGTTTCAAGTACGGCGGTCTGCCCGAGGCCAACCTAATCTTTGACGTGCGCTGCCTGCCCAATCCCTTTTATATCGACGAGCTGCGGCCCTTGACCGGACTTAACGAGCCTGTGCGGGATTATGTGCTAAAATTTCCCCAGACCGAGGGGTATGTGGAACGGATGCTGTCTCTGGTGGACTACAGTGTTCCGCTCTATTGCAGCGAGGGCAAAAGCCAGCTATTGATCGGTATCGGCTGCACTGGCGGCAAGCACCGTTCAGTTACGCTTACCGAGCTGCTTTATCAGCATTTGCAGGAAAAAGGCTACCGGGTGAGCGTCAGTCATCGAGATATCAATAAGGTTTAAATATTTTTTCGCGTGGACCCGATACGCGAAACGAAAATCTAAGACGAGAGGTGACCCCTATGTCCTTTTCCTCTCAGGTCAAGGATGAGCTCTGTCTCGTCAGGCCGTCCGGTTGCTGCAAGACCGCCGAGGCATACGGTTTGTTGCTGTTCGGGCGGTCTTTTACGTCTGAGAATCTGTCTCTGCAAACCGAACATGAGGGGGTGGCCGACCGATTTGCCTCCCTGCTACGGCAGGTCTGCGGGGTGAGCCCTGTCACCTCCCATTCGGGCGGCCGGCGGGAGCTGTTAACCGTATCCTTGAAGGGAGAGGCCGACCGGCGGCGGGCGCTACATCGTTTTGACCACAGCGCACGGGACGTCCAGCTGCGTATCCGCGAAAAATGGCTGGAACGGGAATGCTGCGCCGGGGCCTTCATCCGGGGCGCTTTTCTGGCCTGCGGCAGCCTGACCGATCCGCAGAAGGACTATCATTTGGAATTCCTCATTCCCCATCTGCCCTTGGCCGGCGACTTTATGGCCCTTTTGACCGGACGCGGCCTGTCCCCACGGATGGTTATGCGGGGCTCGTCGGCCGTGGTCTACTTTAAGGAAAGCGATCATATCGAGGACCTTCTGACCATCATGGGGGCTACCAACAGCACGCTGGAGCTTATGAATATCAAGATTTACAAAAACGTCCGCAACAAGGTCAATCGGATTACCAACTGTGAAACGGCCAATTTGACCAAAACGGTCAACGCCGCCGTAGCCCAGTTGGAGGCTATAGAGCGGCTGGAGACCTCAGGCCGTTTGCAGACCCTGCCGCCTGCGTTACAGGAAGCGGCCGCCCTGCGGCGGGACAATCCAGAGCTCTCCTTAAGCGAGCTCTGCGCCCTGTGTGAAAAGCCTGTCACCCGTTCTGGCTTCAACCACCGGCTGCGCAAGCTTGTGGAGCTGGCCGGACAAGCCTGAACGAAAGGGGAGGAGGGGAGAGACCTATGGACTTTGCGCACCTGCATTTGCATACTGAATACAGCCTGCTGGACGGAGCCTGCCGTATCGATCCCCTCTTCGCCCGGGCCAAAGAGTTGGGGCAAAAGGCCGTCGCCATTACCGATCATGGGGTTATGTACGGCGCGGTGGAGTTTTACAAAGAAGCTTTAAAGCAGGGGATCAAGCCGATTATCGGCTGCGAGGTCTACGTCGCGCCCCGCACCCGGTTCGATAAGGTACATGAGCTGGACAGCGACTACAGTCATTTGGTGCTGCTCTGCGAGAATAACCAGGGCTATCGGAACCTGACCCGGATGGTCTCCAAAAGCTTTACCGAGGGTTTTTACGGCAAGCCCAGGGTCGACCGGGAACTGTTGGAGGCCCATCACGAGGGTCTCATCGCCCTGTCGGCCTGTCTGGCGGGGGAAATTCCCAAGGCGCTGCAGCGAGGGGACTATCAGGCGGCCAAGGAAACGGCCCTCTGGTACGACCGGGTATTCGGTCGGGACAATTACTATTTGGAACTGCAAAATCACGGCCTGCGGGAACAGCTGGAGATCAATCCTTTTCTGATCAAGCTTTCGGGGGAAACCGGCATCCCCTTAGTCGCCACCAACGACGCTCATTATTTAACCCCAGAGGACAGCCGGATGCAGAAGGTACTCATCTGCATCCAGACCAATCATACCGTCGATGAGGACAATCCGCTGGCCTTCGGCACCGACCAGTTTTATATGAAGTCGGGGGAGGAGATGGCGGCCTTGTTCCCCGACCAGCCCCAGGCGATTGAGAATACCGTCCGTATCGCCGACCGCTGCCAGGTGGAATTTGAGTTCGGCAAGATCAAGCTCCCCGTGTATGATATCGGGGACCAGGACCACGGGGAATACTTCCGTTCGCTCTGCTATGAGGGACTGCGCCGGCATTACGGCCCTGATCCCGACAAGACCCTGACCGACCGGCTGGAATACGAGCTGGACGTGATCCACTCCATGGGGTATACCGATTACTATCTGATCGTCCAGGACTTTGTCAACTACGCCAAAAGTCAGGGCATTCCCGTGGGACCCGGCCGGGGATCGGGAGCCGCCAGTCTGGCGGCCTACTGCGTGGGCATCACTGGCATCGATCCCATGAAATACAATCTGCTCTTCGAGCGGTTTTTGAATCCTGAACGGGTGAGCATGCCCGACTTTGATATCGACTTCTGCTACGTCCGACGGCAGGAGGTCATCGATTATGTGATTCGCAAGTACGGCGGCGACCACGTCGCCCAGATCATCACCTTCGGCACCATGGCGGCTCGGGCGGCTGTGCGGGATGTGGGCCGGGCGCTGGATATTCCCTACGCCGTCTGCGATCAGACGGCCAAGCTCATTCCCATGGAGCTGGGGATCACCATCGAAAAGGCCCTGACCGCCTCGCCCGAGCTAAAGCAAAGATATGAGTCCGACCCCCAGATAAAAGAGCTTATCGACATGGCCCGCAAAGTGGAGGGAATGCCCCGGCACGCCTCCACCCACGCCGCCGGGGTGGTGA
>JAAVYX010000018.1 GCA_022791355.1 Clostridiales bacterium
GCGATACGGTATTGGTGTATTCCGATAAGGATATCTGGCGCGAAACCTCTATCTGAACTAAACAAAAGAAAATATAAAAACGCTCAGCTCACGTCCATGTCGTCCAAATACAGATACCCATTCTCCGAAATAAAGTCCTTGCGCCCCTGTAAATTATTTCCTAAAAACAGATCAAACACCTGCGAGGTCCGCTCGGCCTCCTCCCGCATGACCTTGACAAGCCGCCGGGTGGCGGGATTCATAGTCGTCAGGTTCATCATGTCAGGCTGGTTCTCGCCTAGTCCCTTGGAACGCTGGATGGTATATTTTTGCTTGCCGATCTGCTCCATGATTTCGGCCTTTTCCTTGTCGTCGTAGGCAAAATAGGTTTTTTCCTTGGTGGTGATCTCATACAGAGGCGTTTCGGCGATAAAGACCTTGCCCTCCTCAATGAGGGTGGGCATCAGCCGGTACAGCATGGTCAAAATCAGGGTGCGGATCTGGAAGCCGTCCACGTCGGCGTCGGTACAGATAATGACCTTGTTCCAGCGGAGATTGGATAAGTCAAAGTTGGATAAATCCTTGTTGGCCTTGGATTTTACCTCCACCCCGCAGCCCAAAACCTTCACAAGGTCGGTGATGATCTCATTTTTGAAAATCTTGCCGTACTCGGCCTTCAAACAGTTTAAAATTTTGCCTCGCACCGGGATAATGGCCTGAAAATCCGGATCCCTCGCCTGCTTACAAGAGCCCAGGGCCGAATCGCCCTCCACGATAAAGAGCTCCCGCCGCTCCATATCCCGGCTGCGGCAGTCCACAAACTTCTGCACCCGATCGGCCAGATTGTTGCCGCTTTGCAGGGTTTTCTTAAGATTCAGCCGCTCCCGCTCGCTGCGCTCCCGGCTGCGCTTGTTGACCAGGATCTGCTCGGCGATCTTCTCGGCCTCGATGGGATTCTCAATAAAATAGATTTCCAGCTGATGACGGAGAAAATCGGTCATGGCCTCCTGGATAAACTTATTGGTGATGGCCTTCTTGGTCTGGTTTTCATAGGAGGTCTGGGTGGAAAAGGAGGAAATAACCAGCACCAGGCATTCCTCGATATCCGAAAAGGAGACCTTGCTCTCGTTTTTCTGATACTTGCTGTTCTGCTTCAAATAAGCGTCCACCTGGGAGACCATGGCCGAACGGGCCGCCTTCTCCGGCGCGCCGCCGTACTCCAGCCAGCTGGAATTGTGGTAGTATTCCTTTAACTGAAACTTGTTGGAAAAACAGACCGCCGCGCTCATCTTGACCTTGTATTCCGGCTTGTCGGCCCGGTCCCGGCCCTTGCGCTCGCTCTGCCAGAACTGCACCGGCGTCAGCGACTCCTCCCCCGCCAGCTCCTTCACATAGTCGGCAATGCCATGGTCATACTGGAATTCGTAGGTCTCGAACTTTCCCCCTACCTGATTGCGCAGGATAAAGAGCAGCCCGTCGTTGACTACCGCCTGCCGTTTGAGCACGTCCATGTAGTATTCCAGCGGCACGTCGATATCGGTGAAAACGGTGAGGTCGGGCTTCCAGCGGGTCTTGGTGCCGGTGTCCTTGCCGGCGTAGGGCTCCTTTGTCAGCCCGCCCACGTTTTCGCCCTTTTCAAAATGGAGGGTGTATTTGTAGCCGTCCCTTTTGATCTCGGCGTCCATGTATTCGGAGGCATACTGGGTGGAGCAAAGGCCCAGACCGTTCAGGCCCAGGGAAAACTCGTAATTTTCCCCTTCGTTGGTATTGTATTTGCCGCCGGCGTACATCTCGCAGTAGAGCAGCTCCCAGTTGTAGCGGCCCTCCTTCTGGTTGAAATCCACCGGGGTGCCCCGTCCAAAGTCCTCCACCTCGATGGAGTGGTCCTCGTACCGGGTGACGACGATTTTCCTGCCGTAGCCTTCCCTGGCCTCGTCGATGGAATTGGAAATAATCTCAAAAATGGAGTGCTGACAGCCGTCGATACCGTCCGACCCGAAAATGACGGCCGGGCGCTTGCGCACCCGGTCGGCGCCCTTGAGGGACGATATGCTTTCATTGGTATATCCGGTTGCTTTTTTCGGCATACTTTTCTCATCCTTTTATAGCCTATGATCTTCCGCGCCGCGTTGTTTGCGCGGATTACTATATTATGGTTAGCAAACATCTTTTAAAGGCTGGCAGTATATTATAACCATTATAGATTACCCCATATCTTGGGGTTCTGTCAAGTCCCGGACAGTTTTCCCGGCAAGAGGTTTTCGCAAAGCGTAAAAAAAATACTTGCCAAAGAGGGAAGAAATCTTAAACCTTTCTGAAGGAGAGGCCTGCCCGCTTGTCAGTTCTGTCGAAAAATGGTATAGTAGCGGTTAGAGACGTAAACGGGATTTTTACGTTTAACAAGAGATTTCCAGCCATATAGCCTTTTGTTAACAAGCGCAACAAAAACCCATTTCTCACAAAACTATACGCTCTGCGTAAATTTTTGTCAGACCCTCGACGGGTCGCAGAGAAATCTATACCCTTTATCGGAGGAGAGACTTTATGAAAAACGACGCCGATGAAAAAATCTATCGAAAGGGGCGCGGTATCTACCAGTTTCTGTCGGTCATCATTCTGACCCTTTTACTGGTAGCCGGCACCCTGGCTCTGGGTCCCATCATCGTCCGCACCGCAAAGGACCCGGAGCAGTTCAGAGCCTATATCAACTCTTACGGCTTCGCCGGCCGGTTGATTTTTATCGGCATTCAAATGCTACAGGTCATATTTGCCCTGATTCCCGGGGAGATCATCGAGGTGGGCGCCGGCTACGCCTTCGGCCCCTGGGAGGGTCTCTTCCTCTGCATGGCGGGCTGCGCCATGGCCTCCGCCCTTATTTTCCTGCTGGTGCGCAAGGCCGGCCGCCGGTTTGCCGAGATGCTCATGAGCTCGGAAAAGCTGGAAAAGCTAAAATTTCTGCACAACGAAAAACAGCTCACCTTCATCGTCTTCCTGCTCTATTTCATCCCCGGAACCCCCAAGGATCTGCTGACCTTTTTTATCGGCCTGACCGACATGAAGCCTTCTACCTTCGTCTGGATGACCACCTTGGCCCGCATCCCCTCCATTTTAAGCTCCACCTACGCCGGCCATACCCTGGGCGTGAAGAATTACACTGCCACTATCGTCATTTTCGCGGTTTCGGCTGTGGTGGGACTAGGCGGCATTCTGCTCTACCGCTTTATCACCGAGAAGCATGCCACAAGGGCCGCCGTCCCGCCCAAAGAAGAAACATAGAAGAAGACCCATAAGCGTAAATATAAAATATCGCCCGCAGCCTTATCGGCCTGCGGGCGATGTTTTGCATCTCACTCTGCTAGCACGCCGGCTCCCCGTCGTCAGGCAGGCCCTGCGGTTTCCTCGCTTTGCCCCGCGGGAATAACCATTCCGCAAAAGCCGCAGCGTCCGTCAGCGTCCCTATATCCCAGTCCGCAGGCCGGACAAACCAGGTCTTCTCTTTCCTGCTCCCGGGCTGAGACGCGCACGGGAGCCTTGCCGCCTCTGACTGCGCCAGTTACATCGATCAGACCGGCATGGATGGCCGCCGTTTTGACCATCTGATAATCGATCTCCTGTATCAGCCAGCAAATCAGCATATTAGCGCCCGCCGCCAGGGCCGTACCCGCCTGATTCATACTGCTGAACAGGACCAGCAGCACAGCGCTCACGCTTGCGCCGCCTAGAAGACTGCACGTCCAGTATATGCATGCAGGAACGACCGCCGAACGGCTGATAAAGGCATACATCGTATGCACCCGCATACTGCCCCGAAATAAAAGAAGCATATAAATTTCCGACATAATCCAACCCAAGAGCTGCAAAAGGGCGTTGTCGGACATGGCCCATATCATATCCGACGCACCTTTTATTTCGCTGTAGAGGGCGGCCAGCAGGACAAACAAAAACAGGCTCCAACCAATAGGCGCATATATTTCATCCGCGGCAGACCAGCCGGGCGGGCGCCCTGCGGCGAAAGAGACACGGCGTTATGCAGGTAAAACAGAGGTAGGGATGCCAGGACGGCAAGAGCCAAGCTGTTTAGGAGATATAGGCCGGTCCCCGCGCTCCACGCGCCCAGCGTATCCGCGGCAAGCAGAGAACTTGCCGCATACAGACACAGCTCCAGTCCCATAAGTCCCAGCAGGATTCGGTATAAGATAAACAAATAACGCTGCGGCTTGGTTTTCCGCTCCAGCGCCTCCCAGGCGGCCGAAAGCGCGTACACTGCCAAAAGACATACGCCCATATGTACGGCGGCATAGAGAATATATAAAACGCCGTGGTCTGCGGCGGAGCCTGTAACAGCCCATAAGGGAAAAGCCATATAAAACAAATAGCCCGCCGCCCCGCAGACGCATGCCCTTAAAACCAGCTTTCGATTATCCCGCAGAATTCCCAGCCCGCCCAAAACCAGCCCGGCCAACAGGAACCCATACGTAAAACCGGCGCATGCAAGCAGCTGCCAGGAAAAGGACGCGGCAGCAAGATAGTAAGCCCCGCATCCCAAAGGCCGCTAAGACGCTTAACAAGTTTGCCGTCTTCATTATTTTAACATTTGTAAACAAAGTCCTTTCCTCCTCAAAGCCATCGCCGCAGGTCTCTCCAAAAGCCGCGCCGCTCATATTGTAAAAAATCCGCGCGGATTCTTCCGCGCGGATTCCTTTCTCCCCTATGACAGCCAAACCGGGCTTATATATGCGCGCTTTTTCCAGCGACGGGGAGCTTTTCCGCCCGGCATGCGATTTTTTTACAGGCATACTATCCGTATGGCAAGGAAAGATCGCTCTATCCAAGTAAAACGTCCGCAAAGCGGACGTTTTACCCAACGGATGGCCCCTCGCGCGGAGCGCGGGGATGCCAATTATACCATAGGCTTGCGCCTATGGTATAATGTCCGCAAAGCGGA
>JAAVYX010000126.1 GCA_022791355.1 Clostridiales bacterium
CGCCAGGTACGGCCGCCGTCGTCCGAGAGGAAACGGGCCCGCCGATTTTCCCCTGGACGCAGCTCAAAGACCCCTTGATTCCCTTCAAAGACGGGCGCGAGGGCAATTGAATAATCATTTTCATCCAGGTCCTCGGGCAGGGGAAGCTGAAAATCCTCCCAGCTCCTGCCGCCGTCCACCGTCCGCAAAATCCAGGAGCTGTCGCCGCCGATGCTGGTAAAGCAGAGGAAGCCCACCTGCTCGCTGGCAAAGGCAGCCCCGCTGAGCAGGGTGCTGAACTGGTCGTCCAGCGAATGGGAATTTACCCAGCTTCTGCCGCCGTCGTGGGTAAAATAGACAGAGCGGCCCTCCATGCTCATGAGGCGGTCGCGGCCGATGGCCAGCCAACCGAAGGATTCCGGGCCATAGCCATGATTCGCATCGGGCAAAAAGCCGATGAAAAAGTCCCGGGCCTGTATCGGTTCGGGCAGACGGACCTCGGTGAAGCTCTGTCCCTGGTCGTAGGTCACCGCTATCGTAACCGGAGCCTCTATATATGCGTTGCCGCCGTAGACAAAGGCCGAAAGCCCGTCCCGCATGAAGCTGCATCCGTCCTGCAAATGGGCCCGCCCGTCGTAGCTGTCTCCCCGGCTCAAAAGGAGCGATTTTGTGTAAGGGGTATAAATCCAGCTTTGGCCGCGGTCGTAGGAAAGCTTCAGAATGTCCCCCTCGAACCGGCAGATATCCCGCTGCTTCTCGCTCAATTGGCCGTAGACCTTGGTAAAGCCGGCCGGCGGCAGGTCGCTGTAATCCATCTGCCAGTCCCGGTCCGTTACCTGATAACGGCCGGCTTCCCATTTGATCCGATAGGTACGGGCGGACAGATAGGACTCATAATCCATCGTTTCCGTATATTCTATATACGCTGGGTCCAGGGTGTCATAATAGCATGTGCCGAAAATCTTATGATAATACTGTACTTCAGCGACGAACTCCACAGCGTCCCCCGCGAGAATGCGGATATACAGAGGGAAAGCCTCTTCCCCAGCGCCCAGCGGATGAACCAGGTCGGCCTCGTAACTCGCCTTGGCGGCGGCGAACATATCGTCCAGCGTGTTTGAAGAACCGCCGCTCTCCGGCTCCGACCCTGCCGGCGGCAGATTGCCGGAAGAGGAGCCGGACTCGGCGGGCAGGCTGGAGGTACCAAGCCGGCTGGAGGTTTCGGCCGTATCGCCGCCGGCCCTGCTTGTCGTTACCGATGGATCGGACGAGCTCCACGGGCCGCTGGACGCATCGGACGTATCACGGGACGAATCCTGGGACGCGTTATGACCGCCGTCGACCAGATTGCAGCCGCCGAGCAGCAGACAGGCCGTAAGCAGAACCGCTATAGCGCCATGTTTTTTCATTTTGACATCCTTCCTTTCGCGGTTTACCTGCGCGTCATTTTCGCAAAAGGCTTTTCCAGAGGCAGAAAGAGGGCCACGCCGCCGATGACCGAAATGAGTACGTTGATAGCGGTAGAGGCCTGGGCGGCGACCGCCATGGTCACGGCCGTGCCGAAGGCGCCGCCCTCCAGCAGGGTTTTGACAAACTTGTAGACCGTCTCCCCAATCAAATTAAAGACCATGCCGCAGGACGCGCCCACGACGGCCGCCGCCATTTTATGGCTCATGCGGCTGCCAAGGAAGGCGAAAAGCTCGCAAAGCAGGCCCACAAGCAGACAGAGGACGGCGAGCAGGGTGGTCTTGAAGCCGAAGCCCGGGCCGGTTAGGGCGTAGGTCGTCAGGCTGCCGGCGGCTACGAGAGCGGCGACGCCGCAGATGATCAGGGGGATGGTAGGGAATTTTTCTCGTCTGCGGATGGCTGTGTAAACCAGGCCGGTAATCAGGCCGATCATGAATTTTAAAAGAACGGTTTTGGGACTGGTGGCCGCATAGCCGTTAAGCAGATCGAAAAGGCCCATGCCCACGGCCCCGGCCAGGCCGCCCTGCCAGCCGCCCAGCAGCAGGGCGGCTGTGACCACCGTCAGGTTGCCCAGGTGGACGAACATGGGGCCCACGGGAATCCGCAACACCCAGACCGCCACATAGCTCAGGGCCGCGAACAGTCCGATCATGACCATGTTGAAAATACTGAAAGTACGGGCCGTTCCTTCGACCTCCGGGATACGCTGAGACTGCGACTGGCGCTGGCGCATATGTACGACCACTCCTATTCTAAAATCTGCTAATCGTTCGATAGCATGCCCGCCAACTCGATTTACCCGTGTTTCCATACACACAATTCTATCGGCAAAGTTCTTATCTTTCCAAACAGTCGGCTGCATGTATTCTACCCCGCATTCGGGTTCCATGATTATTATACTTTAAGATATACCCAGCTTCAACCAATTAACAAAACCGGAAAAAAATCCCCCGATTTCCATAAATTTAACGGACCGCATTCGCCAGCTTTAGGCAATAATCCGCTTGAATCGGACACACTACCATCGACGGCAGCATCGACAGCAGAATCAGCGCACCAAAAAACCTGTAAATGAGATTTTGGGCCGCGGGGCCGGCGGTCCTGCGGCAAGGTTTGTGTATGCTGCCTGCGAAGGGAAACACATGGCCGCTTAACGCGGCCTCTCACAGCGGCAAAGCCGCCGTGAGAACCGCAAAAGGGTTCAAAGCATCTTTTGCGGCGTGTTGACTATAAAAAGATGGGAGGTCTTCCGAATGCATCACAGCGGATTCAAATTCATTAAGGGCGCGGCCGCGGGCATCGCCCTTGGCGCGGTGGCCGCCACGGTGGGCAACGCCATGGTCAAGAATAAAAAGGGCTTTAAAAAGAGCGCCAGCAAGGCCATACGCGCCGTGGGCGACATTATGGAGAATGTCCAGTATATGATGCGGTAACCGCGGTATGACAAAAGCGCCCGGTCAGACCTTACAGTCTGACCGGGCGCTTTTTCGTACAGACGGTTGATAGTCTGCCAAGTAAGGAACGGCAAACTTGTTTGGAGAAGGACGCATGCAGGGCAATACGGAAGACCCGGCCGCTCGGTCGGGCGGCTAGCTGTCTCTCACCTAGAACAAGCCCTCCAAAATACTAAGAAAAGATCGGCGGTTCAGAAATTGCAGGACTGCGTTGTCCTCCCCTGCGGGCGACAGCCCGCCTACGTCCTCCGCCTTGTCCTGCAATTCCTGTCCTCGCCTCCTTTTTCTTATAATTTCCGGGAACCGTTCTAGGATGGCAACGCACGCCCGGCCCAAACAAACTGCTATTCCCCGCCTTTACGGACTATTATGCCTGCTTGATATCTCGTCGGTTGAAGGAATCCAGGGCGATATAGGCGAAGCAGATAAAGTAGACGGCCAGCACCGCTAAGGAGAACTGCACCGTCATACCCGAAGCGGGCGGACCCGCCATCTGGTCGCCGCCAAACTGGCCGGTGGACAGCTGGGGGAAGTACATGCTCAAATCGGTGTTGAGGAAGAGGATAAACCGCTTGAAATCGTAGGGCAGCAGGCGCAGGATCATGGAGATCATGCTGCCGCCGAACAGCAAAGCGGTTCCCACGCCGATGGCCACGGCGCTGCGCCGCATGATTACCGCCAGCATAACGGCCAGAGCGGTCATGACTAGCAGCTCGGGGCAGGCCAACAGATACCGGAAGAGGGACATAAGGATATAGGGCGTTTCGGTGACCTGGCCGCCGGAAAAGCCCAGGTAGGGTCCCACATTCTGGAAGCCAAAGACGACGCCGCCCGACACCAAAGCGCTGATAAAGAGCAGAGCCAGCATCCCAACGCCGATGAGAAACAGGCTGGCCATCTTGGCAAAGAAAAGCTTCCACCGTTTATGGGGACTGATGAGCAGCAGCTTAATGGTGCCCGAGGAATATTCAGAGGCCATCATGGTCGAGCCGATGATGATGATAAATAGAGAGAGCATGGAGACCAGCATACTGGCCTGAGAGAGAAAGCCGAACATGGAGCCCTGGGCCACCGGCGCGTTGTCGGTTTGCAGCCGGTGGATGGCGATGGCCGTATTCTTTTCCAGGTCGGATTTCTCCGTGTCGGTCAGAGCGCCGTCCTTGCCCATGCCGGTGCTTAACTGATACCGGTTCTGAGAAATACTATCCAGCGCTTCCTCCTTCCAGGGCCGGTCGATACCCCAGCTGTAGAAGCCGGCGTAGACCGGTTCGATTTTGTTGTCGATCCGCAGCCCTAGGATCTCCTTCTCAATGGGGAGCTGGCTTTTATCCCACAGTTCGGGGGCCTGCTCCATCATGGCCTTCCAGGCGGCAAGATACTGCATGGAATCGTCCGACCGGACGGCGGCGTAAAGGCTTTGCTCCAGCCGGTCGTACTTTTGATAGTCGGCCGACCCTTCCGCGGCGGCCGACTTGGCCCCGGCAGGCAGGAGAGTTTTATACAGCGCGTCCATCTTCCAGCCGTCGGGCTCGATATTGGCGGAACGGGCGTACTGCAAGATATCCAGCTCCTGCTGGGGGGTGTATGACGAGGCCGGATCCTGCCCGCCGGACATGGTGATCGAATCGCCGTAGCCGTTGGCCGTCTCCGCGCTGCCGGCGACCTGCTCGGTCAGTTCCTCGATGCGGCTCTGCATCATGGACGCGGGCTTTGGCGCGAACCGCGCGTTGCCGGCCAAGCCCATCTTCATCACAAACCCCAGCCCAAAGGTAAGGACGGGAATCAGGATCAGCATGATAAAGGTGGTGGGCCGGGCAAACAGTTTGACAAATTCGTTTTTCATGAGTCTTCCAAAGCTACGCAATGGTGTTCCCTCCTCCCGTGATTTCCATAAAGCTGTCCTCCAAGGTACGGACGGCCGGCTGGACGCCGTAGACGGCGGCGCCGTTCTGCATCAGCTCCAGGATCAGGCCGGGCACCTCGGACTCGTCACAGGCAAGGTCGAAGGCCTCGCCCTCCCTGCCCAGCAGCCGACCGGGCAGACGGGCGTCCACCACCGCCTGGGCCTGATCGGCCGGACGGAGGATGAACCGATAGCCGTGGGTCTGCTCATCCAGCAGCTCGCTTACGTCGCAGGTACGCAGAACGCTGCCCGCGCTGATGATGCAGACCCGGTCGCAGAGCAGCTGCATCTCGCTGAGGATATGGCTGGAAACGAACACGGCGATACCCTCGCTTTCGGCCAGGTATTTCAAAGTGTCCCGCAACTCCCGCATACCGGCGGGGTCAAGGCCGTTGGTGGGTTCGTCCAGCACCAGCACCTTGGGGCGGTGGACGATGGCCTGAGCCAGCCCCAGCCGCTGCTTCATGCCAAGGGAATAGGTTTTCACCTTGTCGTTGATTCGCTTTTCCAGCCCCACCAGCTTTACCACCTCGTCGATGCGGGCCCGGTCCAGCTTGCCACGCAGCCGGGAGTAATATTCCAGGTTGCGGTAGCCGCTCATATAGCCGTAGGTATCGGGGTTCTCGATGATGCCGCCGATCTGGCGCAGGGCGTTTTCAAAGTCCTTCTCCCGGTCGCAGCCGCCAATGTAAACCTTGCCGGCGTCGATATCCAAGAGTCCCAGAATCATTTTGATGGTGGTGGTTTTACCCGAGCCGTTGGGCCCCAGGAAACCGAAAATCTCTCCTGCCCTCACCTCCAGGCTGATGCTGTTGATGATCCGGCGCTTGCCGAAATACTTGGTCAGCCCCTCGGTTTTCAGGACGATATTCTGATCTTGCATACTTTCCCTCCTCCCTTACATCCAGTAGCCGGAGGTGCCGGTAATCAGCCATTTGCCCTCCACCTTCTGCATGGTGAAACTCACGTCGGTCTCCCAGTCGTACCCGCCCGAGTTGCTGGAGCCGGCCGGCCGCTTGTGTATGGAGCCGTCCGCCTCGTAGCTCACCTCGTAGTACTTGATCTCGCTGCCGTGCTTTATCTTGGCCGTAACGGTGGCCG
The DNA here is from genome assembly GCA_022791355.1 of Clostridiales bacterium. GTDB lineage: Bacteria > Bacillota > Clostridia > Oscillospirales > Acutalibacteraceae > Howiella. Next base: position 5,905 of record JAAVYX010000126.1, read on the forward strand.
TATTGTTCTCCCGGTCGATGCTGGCCTCCACAATCTTCTGATAGTCGCTGCGCGCCTCCACCACCTCCTGGCTGGGATAGATGGTCTGGCTTTCCAGGGCGGGGATGATGGTGTTTTCCATAAAAACGTCCAGGCTTTTCTGGTCGGCGAAATAGGGTTTAAATTTTTCCTTTGTCTCGGCGGCCAGCTTTTCCACATCGGCTTTGGTCACCGAGGCGGTCTTGTATTGCTCCGGTACGATATGGGCCGGCGCCAGCTCTTCAAAATAGCCGGTCAGGGTTTCGTTCATCAGCTTTTTCTCAGGGGCCGCTTGTATGCCCAATACCACATAGTAGGCTACTACCCCCAGAACGACCAGCAGGCTCAGGATCAGCCCGCGGTTTATCTTGCGGAATTTTGATTTCACGTGTCCCACGCTCCTTTGTTTATTAGAATTTGTACCGAATAGAACGGCGGGAAGATTTTTGAGCGAATGGCATGGATGACCAGTTGCAAAACCGCAGGAATACTTCCGTATTTCAAGGTTTTGCAGCACAGTCAGCAGTTAAATTCGCTGAAAGGCGGCGTGCAGTATCTTATTGGTACGAGTTCTTATATTCGGCCGCCCTTACCGGCGGCAGTATCGATAGAACAGCCTTCCTCCCTTTACGGGGCTATGACTGGCAGCACCACCTCGAAGGTGACCTTGCCGTCCCCGCTGAGGGCCCGGATACGTCCCCCGTGGGCCTCCACAATATTCTTGGCAATGGCCATGCCCAGACCGGCCCCGCCGGTTTCGGAGGAACGGGAGGCGTCGGTCCGATAAAACTTGTCGAAGATGCGGGAGAGATCCTCAGGGGATATCTCGGCGCCGTAGTTGGTCACCCGGACGACGGCCTCTGCTCCCCTGTTGTACAGCTCGATGTCGATATACCGGCCGTTTGCTCCGTAGCGCACCGCGTTGCCCAAAATATTATCGAAAACCCGCACCAGCATGTTGCCGTCTCCCTTGACCATCACCGGCCGGCCGGAGATAATCACCCGGCTTTGCAGCTGGCGTTCGGTAAACTGGGGATAGAATTCCTGATGAATCTGTTCCAGCAGCTCGGCCAGATCGATACGGTTTTCGGCGGGATGAATCTCCCCGAAGTTGTAGCGGGAAAAATCGAAAAGCTGGGAGATAAGCTGCTCCAGCCGCTTGGATTTGCGAAAGGCTACGTCGGCGTAGCGCACCAAAGTTTCCTTGTCCACCGGCTGACCGTCCTGCTCGGAAATCAGCCCTAAATAGCCGATAACCGAGGTCAGCGGCGTGCGCAGGTCGTGGGCGATGGAGGTGATAAACTCGTTTTTCCGCTGCTCCTCCAGCTGCTCCCGCTCCCTGGCCCGGCTGAGTTCTACGGTCATTTGGTTAATCTGACCGGCCAGGGTGCCCAGCTCGTCGCTGTATTTTTCCGGCACCTTGACGCTGTAGTCTCCTCCGGAAATTTTTCCCACAGCTTCAGCGATATCCTTGATGTAGGACATGGTGTGATTGGTCAGCTTGATGAAGATCAGCAGGGTGAAGGCGATGAAAAAGAGAAAGGTCATAGCGGCTCCCAGGTTCAGCGCCGCCCGTATGATAGTGGCCGCGATAAAAGCCGCAAAGGCGCTGACCGCTCCGTTGCAGACAATGCGGACCACCAGACTGCTGATCAGCTGTTTCCAGAGCTTTTGACAGCCCTTCGTAAACCTTTCCCACGCGCCGCCCGGCTTGCCGCGCTTTTTTTGCTTTGGCTGCGCGGCAGCCTGGGCCAGCACCTGGGGCGGAAGCTGCCAAGCCCCGGGCTGGTATCTGTTAGATTGATATCCGCCCGCGTTGTATCCGTTGGGGCTATACCCCGTTGGGTTTGTACCCACCGGGCTGATACCTGTCTGGTTGATACCTGTCTGGTTGATACCTGTCTGGTTGATACCTCCTGGACTTGTACCCGCTGGGTTTATACCTGTTGGGTTTATACCTGTTGGGTTTATACCTGTTGCCTGCGGACGCGGGCCGGGGGGTGTGCCGGTCTGGAGCGTATACCCGTTCCGAGGGATGGGGGCTGCCTGCTGCGAGGTTCCGGCCGGCGGGCTTCCCCGGGCTTGGGAGCCGCCCGCGGCATGGGCGGGGCCCATGGTCTTAGATGCGCCGGGAGAGGATCCGGCAGCTGGGGCGTTATAGAAGCCGGCCGACTGGGTTCCGCCGTCAATCGAAGGGAAAACCGGCTCCGCACCGCCGGTTGTTCCCGACTGTACGCCGGGCGGCAGGAAAGGAACCGCTTCTAATCCGCTTTGTGCCCTCTGCGGGGCGGGGGCGTAAGCGTTTGACGGGACCGAACCCGCCTCGGCTGCGGAGACGGCGGCTGGCGCGCCGCCCTCGATCCGCGGGGAC
>JAAVYX010000127.1 GCA_022791355.1 Clostridiales bacterium
GGGGTAAGACCCCCCAACCGGAAGGGCGTAGCCCTGGAGGTGGCGCCAGCGACGCAGTCCCGTAGGCGGCCAAGGCGGCGGCCGTAGGCTCCGCAGGATACCGCAGGCGACAGCGTTTTTCTCCCCCTTCTTTTGTCGCGTCACAAAAGAAGGGGTTGCGCTACTAGATCAGGTATTGGAGTATTGAGAAAGGGAAATCTAGCGCGAAACCTCCCTCTCGCCCATAAAAAAGAAAATCTGAATCGAAACCTCCCACTAGGCTAAATAAAAACAGAAGAAATCTAAATTGAAGCTTTCCACTCATCCCAAAAAAGAAAAGCAATAGACTTCTCTGTGAGGCAATGCGAGAATACTTCTTGCAAAAAATATATTTACAAGCGTATAGACGCGTATACGCAGATTCTATCACAATGGAAAGAGGCAATATATGAACACCAAACCCTTTGCAGAAATGGACTTAACCCCTGAGATCCGGCGGGCCGTGGAGGCCATGGGCTTCGAAAACGCCACCCAGATACAGTATGAAAGCATCCCCCTGATCAAAGAGGGGGGAGACGTCATCGGCCGTTCCCAGACCGGCACCGGCAAGACCCTGGCCTTCGGCATCCCGGCGGTGGAGCTGGTGGACGTGGGTCTGCGGCTGAAGGGCTCGCCCCAGGCGCTGGTCCTGTGTCCCACCAGGGAACTGGCCGTCCAGGCCGCCGAGGAGATGCAGAAGCTGGCCGCCTACAAGCCCGGCGTGCGCACCGTCTGCGTATACGGCGGCGCGCCTATGGAGCGGCAGATTCAGCAGCTGAAAACCGCCACTATCGTGGTGGGCACCCCCGGCCGGGTGATGGATCACATGCGCCGGAAAACCCTGAAGCTCCAAAACGTAAGGCTCATGGTGCTGGACGAGGCCGACGAGATGCTGAGCATGGGCTTTAGAGACGATATCGAAACCATTTTACAGGATACGCCGGAGGAGCGGCAGACCGTTCTCTTCTCGGCCACCATGCCGCCGCCCATTCTGGCCCTCACCAAGCAGTATCAGAAAAATCCCCGCATGGTGCAGGTGGCCAAGGAGCAGGTGACGGTGGATAAGATCCAGCAGACCTACTACGAGGTGCCCATGGGCCGCAAGATGGACGCGCTGGCTTTGGTTCTGCGCTACTTCCATCCCACCCGTACCATCATTTTCTGCAACACCAAAAAGACGGTGGACGAGGTGACCGGTTATCTGAGCGCCCACGGCTTCACGGCCGACGGGCTTCACGGGGACATGAAGCAGTCCCAGCGCAACCAGGTCATGGCCAGCTTTAAGGGCGGGCATACGGCTGTCCTCATCGCCACCGACGTAGCCGCCCGGGGCATCGATGTAAGCGACATCGATTATGTCATCAACTACGACGTGCCCCAGAATCCGGAATACTATGTCCACCGCATCGGGCGGACCGGCCGGGCGGGCAAATCGGGCTGCGCGGTCACCCTCTGCTCCGGCCGCAGGCAGTCGGCCGAGTTGGCCGCCATTGGGCGGATGTGCAAGTCCAGCATCCAGCAGAAGGCCCTGCCCAGCCGGGCCTCGGTCCGCGAGATGGAGCGGCAGCAGGGGCTGGCGCAGGTGGAAAAGGTCATATCCGAGCTGGACGGTTCTCCCCAGCCTATGCTGGAGGAGCTGTTGGGAAGGGGGCATACGCCCGAGATTCTGGCGGCCGCTCTGGTCCGGCTGCATTTCGGCCCTGAACCGGCGGCCGAGGAGGAGCTTCCTCAGTCGTCTCCCCGGGCGGCCCGGGTTTATAAAAAGCTGCAAATCAACATTGGACGTTCTAAGAATATTGCGCCCAATCACATCATGGGCGCCATCACCAGTTGTACCGATTTAAGCGGCCGGGAGATCGGCAAGATCGAGATATACGACGACCATACCCTGGTATCCGTGCCGGCTGAGAAGGCCGACCGGATTATGGCGGATATGGTCGGGCTGAAAATCAACCGGAACCCCACCGTCACTCAAATGGCCGAGGGGGCCTCGCCCTATGAGGAGGAGACGGCCCGAAGGGGCCGTCAGTCTGGGCGCAGGTCCGCCCCCGCACGAGACGGGGCAAGGGACGGCGCGCGTCCCGGGTTCCGGGGGAACGGCGGCCGTCCCCACAAAAGCGGCGCGCCCCGTCCCTATCGGAAGGGGTAATCGCATACGTTCCTCGTACGTTTTTGCATGGGGTTCAGCGTCTCGCTTTTCTGCTCGCGGCTGCCCTTTGGCTAAAACTCTATAAGACGGCCCTTGCGAGAAGCATGCGGCGCAGACCCGTAGGCGGGCTTATAGACCAGGCTCCTGTTACGTTCCGCCGGGTTACCAAGAGCTTCTTAAGCGCCTGGCAGAAAGTGAAAAACTATCAGGCTTCTCGTTTCCTGAGAGGCGCTGTTCACCGCATACGCCGTCTCGCAGATATCCGTAGGCGATAGCGCCTGACATTCCAGCATGGGTTTTGTCTATGCCGGGATGCCAGGCGCTATTCATTGTATATTGAGGAAATTACCAGGATACGCCAGACGCAAAAGCTCACGCGCAGCCAAACAAAAGAAAAACAAAGACGCCAAATTCCCCACGAGACGAAATAAAAATACATAAAAAGCGGCCGGAGCGGTTGCTGCTCCGGCCGGTGGAAAGGGATGGGGAGGCCGGCGACCGGCCTCTATATAGGGAAAGTAAACGGGATAGCGAAAAGAAAAACGCAATGCGCGGTTCTAAAACCGGCCCGCTATGCGGGAAGGGGCCAAACGACCGCCGCTCAAGCGCAGCGGGAGCCCCGCGCCGGCCGTACCTGCACGGCCTCCTTTGGGAGTTGAGCCTTGGCGCGGACCATTGGCCGGACGGGCGTTTCGCGCCGCCGCTGTTTCATCCGGCGAAAGGCGGCCGCGATCCTGTCCTCCAAGCGGATCAGCTTGTCCTCATGAAAGAGGCCCCATACGATAAACGCGCCGGCGGCGAGCTGTAGGACGATGGCGAAATTCCCAGTAAACATAAGCGTTTTCCTCCAATCGAACAAATGTTCTGTTTTTAGTATACACGCGGAGACGGGCTTTGTCAAGCCTCTGTTTTTCTGTATGACAGTATACGAAAGAACTTGTCCCATAGTACGGACTTTCCAGGGCGTATGCCAAATTTTCTCATCCGCATTCTAGTATACGCGGCTGGGGGACGGCTTATGCGAACACAGGAAAAAAAGAACAGGCGGCAAAGAGTCTCTACAGTTGACAAACGGCTAGGGAATTTGGTAATATATATGATACGTTAAATGGCGTATTGCGCCTTGCGTCCGGTTTAGAACAAGCCTGCGTTATCAGGCGTTGTCGTCAGGCGTTGTCGTCAGGCGTTGTCGTCAGGCAGCGACGGATGCGCGAGGACGGCCGGGCCTTACTTGGTTCGCGGACCTTTGGCAGGAGGATGTACCCTATGATCAAGAGCATGACCGGCTACGGCCGGGCCGAACAGTCTTCCCCCGAAATGGATGTGACGGTGGAGCTGAAATCGGTCAACCATCGCTATCTGGAGTTATCGGCCCGGGCCCCACGGAACTATTCCTTTTTAGAAGAGCGGCTGAAGAACTACTTGCAGCAGCGGGTATCCCGGGGAAAACTAGACGTTTACGTGTCCATCGACATGGGAGAGGAGGCCGGCCGGTCGGGGGTGACGGTGGAGCTCAACCGGCCACTGGCTGACGCTTACGCAAAGGCCCTGACCCAATTGGCCGACGCTTACGACCTGTCTGCAGAGGCCCTGCTGGCCCGCATCCCCCAGTATCCCGACGTCTTTTCGGTGCGCAAGCAGGCGCTGGACGAGGAGACGGTCTGGGCGGCGGTGGAGCCGGCGGCGGCCGCCGCGCTGGAGGCCTTTGTGCGCATGCGGGAGACAGAGGGCGCAAAAATGCGGGAGGACCTGCTGGAGCGGTTGGACGCCGTCCTCCGTCAGGTGGAGTATGTGGAGGCTCGGTCCCCCGAGACGGCGAAGGCCTACCGGGAACGCATCGAGCAAAAGGTGCGGGAACTCATCGGCGACGCGCAGGTGGACGAGCAGCGCCTGCTCACTGAAACCGCTATTTTCGCGGATAAAGTAGCCGTGGCCGAGGAAACGGTCCGTCTGCGCTCCCATATGGATCAGATGAAGCAGCTGCTGGACAGCGGAGAGCCGGTGGGCCGCAAGCTGGACTTTCTTGTGCAGGAGATGAATCGAGAGGCCAACACCATCGGCTCCAAGGCCCAGGACGTGGAAATTACCCGAGCTGTGGTGGAAATCAAATCGGAGATTGAAAAGATCCGGGAGCAGATCCAGAACATCGAATAGACTCTTGGGCGCGTCTCCAAAATGGCAAGCGCTGTTTTGCCGATTAAAGCGCAGGGATTTTCCGCGGCTTAAAGCCTGAAAATGCGGCGGCGTTTTCCGCGGTTCCCGCCCGGCAATCGCCCGCTGCGCCAGGGGTCCCGCGCTATCTTTGTTTCATAAGGCAAGGAAAACCGAAAAACGTTAGGAAACGGCGGAGGTTTTAATCAATGAAACTGATCAATATAGGATTCGGCAATATGGTTTCGGCCAGCCGGCTGGTTGCCATTGTCAGCCCCGAATCGGCTCCTATCAAACGGATCATTCAGGACGCGAAGGAGCGGAGTATGCTTATCGACGCCACCCACGGCCGCCGGACCCGGGCGGTTATCGTGACCGACAGCGATCATATTATCTTGACCTACCTGCAATCTGAAACGGTGGCCAACCGGATTAGCGAGGACGAGGGCGGCGAGCTGGACGAGGAGGATGAGGAGGATGCCTAAGGGGACCTTATTCATCGTTTCCGGGCCTTCCGGTTCGGGTAAGGATACGGTGCTGGGCAGGCTGCTGGCCCTCCATCCCGAGGTGCGGCTTTCTATTTCCTCTATCACCCGTCCCATGCGGGAGGGGGAAAGGGAGGGGGAGAAGTACCACTTCATCTCCCGGGAGGAATTTGAAGCCCTGTTGGCCGCAGATGCCCTGCTGGAGCATAACGTTTACCTGGGCAACTACTACGGCACGCCCCGCCGGCCGGTGGAGGAGGCCCTAGCGGCCGGCCGGGATATCATTTTAGAGATCGATGTAAACGGCGCCGACAAGGTGCGGGACCTGATGCCGGAGGCGGTCAGCGTTTTCATCATGCCGCCCTCCCTGGCGGCGCTGGAGCAGCGTTTGTCCGGCCGGGGGACCGAGGACGCCGCGACGGTCCGGGGACGTCTGAAGGAAGCGGTGGGCGAAATTGCCAGGGCCGCGTCCTATGACTATATTGTGGTAAACGACGATTTGGACGAGGCGGTGGCCTGTATGGCCGCGGTCATCGTGGGAGAACGGGCAAAAATCCATAAACAAAAATATTTGATAGACGAGGTGCTGCAAGATGTTGAATCCCGCAATTGGTGAGCTCATCCAGGCCTATGACAGCCGGTATCAGCTGGTGCTGGACGTGGCCAAGCGCGCCCGGCATATCGCCGAGCAGGCCGAGGAGGAACAGCGTATTGTTATTGAGAAGCCGGTGAGCCTGGCTATTGATCAGATTGCCGACGGTAAGCGCGGGGAGCAGGCGTAACGTCTCTCGCGGCCGATATGCGCAGGGGAGGAGCGGCCAAAGGGCGGAGGAGGAGAGTCTGCCTTTTGGCCGTTTTTCTTGTTTAATAGGGCGGAAGGTTTTATATCCCTTGCGCAGGGATTTTCTTTTGCCTGCGGCGGCTTAAATATGAATTTTTCTTGTTGGGTTGGGTGGGGGATTTCGCGCCAGATTTCCTTTTTCTCTTTCTCCAATACCTGGTCTAATAGCGCGACATACTTTTCTTTGTGTGAAGAAAAGTATAGATTTCTCTGCGGCCCATCTAAGCGAA
>JAAVYX010000019.1 GCA_022791355.1 Clostridiales bacterium
GATCTGAGCCCGCATCTTCTCGGAGATGGCAAGACCGGCAGCGTCGTCGCCGGCGCGGTTGATCTTGTAACCGGAGGAGAGTTTCTCCAGGTTGGACTTCATCGCGGAAACGTTGGTGTTGTAGTTACGGTAGGCGTTCATCGCCATAATGTTGTGTTGGATCCGCATAGTTTTTGACTCCTTCCAAATCTGTTATTTAATGTGCCTAGGGCGTCCTATCCCCGAAGCACAGGCTGTGGAGCGCCCCGCCTTGCAATATTGCGGCCGCGTCAGCGGAGGCGTTCGGTGCGGGATATGTATTTCCACCGGCTCGTCAGCCGAAAGAAACCGAAAGTTTGGGCCGGCCCTGCGGCGGCTCAGGTTTTCCCGCCTCGCGGGAAAGGAGAAGAAAAATAATATTATGTTGAGTGGACGGCCCCGAGGGGCTTTGGGTTATGCGCCCAAAAGGGCGGTTACCCGCTTTTGTTCCCACTTGACGAACGGGGGAAACGCTGATTGGAAGGGCGGACTGTAAGAACGTGTACCGATAGGATTTGTGCGCGGAATTTCGGGCAAATTTAATCGATAGGCAAGGCGTACAACCGCAGGCGATCCGGCGATAGGCAAGGCCTTACAACGCAGCCACCGGCTAAATTGGCCGAAACGACCTGCATAATATCCTATTGGTTCAAGTTCTAAGTCTTACAGCGGCTGTCCGCCGCTCCAATCAGCGCTTCGCCTGCCGTGCGCATGGGCGTTCACCGGCGTCCCGACCGGCAGCGCGAGATTAGATTTACGTTCGGCCCATCTAAGCGAATGGCCTTCGGCTATCCGCTGCTTCCCGCAAGGGACGCCTCGCTCTGCGAAGCGCTAGAGGGTCTCACAATATAGGATTTACTCATCGGGCGTTCGCGCCCAGAGTCTGTTTACTGTAAAACTGAGCCAGACCAAAGGCCTGGAGGTTTTTCGCCGTGTTGTCTCCCCGTGAAAGGGCCGCGCCGCAGGACGGACAGGACCAGCTTTTTTCGTGGGCGTCCAAGCCGTCGTTTACAGAGCCGCAGACGCTGCAAACCTTAGCCGCGGGAGAATACCCGTCCACCAGGATGAAGGACTTGCCCTGCCGCTCCAGCTTGTACCGGAGCAGTTCGCGGAACCGCCCGAATCCCAAGTCCAGAACGCCGCCTTGGGTAAGCTTTTGGGAGAGCTCCCGCAAATCGGTTTTCCGCACGCAGACCGCGTCGTAGGCGTTGGCTATCCGCCTGCTTTCCTTGTGTAGAAAATCGGTCCGCTGGTTGGCCATGCGTTCGTGGAGGAGCCGGATTTTTTGCAGCTGCTCCCAGTAGTTTTTGGAACCGCAGACCATGCGGGAGAGCTTTTGCTGCATACGTCTCAGCTTTTCCTTCGATTTGGCAAGCGCGGGCAGCTTGGGACTGTCTCCCTCGCTGTCCACGTAAAAACGGGTCAGAGAGAAATTCAGGCCCAGGGTTTTTTCCTTTTTCGGGATGGTCCTTTCTGGTATGGCCGCTTCATAGCCAAAGGCGACAGAACAGAAGTATTTGCCGGATTTCGTTTTGCTGACCGTGACAAACCGCAGTGACCACCAGTGCAGAGGTTTCCGGTGGACCTTGGCTTTGACAAGCCCCAGCTTTGGCATCTGAATCCCGTCGTCCGCCAGGCGAATTGAGGGGCCGGTGCGGTAGGGGCGGCAATAAACCGTAAAGGAATCCTTCCGGGATTTTTTGGTTTTAAAGCCTGGATACTGATAGGTTTTCGGATCCCGGAAAAAGTCGAGGAAGGCCTTGCGCAGGTTCTGATGTACGGCGCACAGGCTCTGACTGTCCACCTCTTTGAGGAAGGGGGCTTCCGCTTTATAATGCGCCGGTGTGGGGATATAGTGTATATCCGTGGCGGCGTAAAACGTCTGAACGTCCTCCAGCATCCGGTTCCAGAGAAACCGGCAGCAGCCGAAGGTTTTCTCCAGCAGCGCCGTCTGTTCTGGCGTGGGATAAAGACGGATTTTGACGACGGTATACTGCATCGCTTTTTTCTTTGCCAAAGTCTGGTTTTGAGATTGTTTTTCCGTCATGTCCGCCTCTTTTCCTTCCGTTACCGATTGCGTAGAAACTGTAACAGCCGTCAAAGCGTAAAATTTTTTTCTCAAAACACTTAATTCTGGAAAAAAAGGCGCCGATATTGTATCTGAAACGGTTCAGAGGGATTGAAAAAATCCTGTTACAGGTTGTACACAACCTGTAACAGGCAGAAATAGGAAAAACCGGCTTCCGTAAGCCCCGTATGGGACGGAAGCCGGTTTTGTTTTATATAGATTGTTAAAGGCAATCTATAAAACTTTAATCGCCTGCCCGCCGGGACGGGCTGTTACCGTAAAAGCAGTTGCAAAGCAACTATCTTTTGTTTCTGATTTTCACACGACAATAAAATGCCGTGTCGGCGTTTCGCTGTCGGCCTGAAATCTTATGATATGCGCTCACTTCATTGAGCACATGTCATAAAAATGGACATACGAGCCGGCCCGAGGGCTTTGGATGTAAAGCGCCTGCCCGCTGGAGCAGCGGGCACATGCCGTAAAAAATAGCAGCGCAGCTGTTATTTTTATAAGTTTAGGGCCGCAGGGGCTTCTTTTGCCCGCCGCAGGAAGGTCTGATAGGAGATGCCTAACTGTTTTGCGGCCTCCCGAGAGGAAATTCCGCCCTGCCGCCACTGTTCGGCCAGCGCGTCAAAGCCCTTTGGAAGGGACAGGCGGGCCGGGCCGAACCGCACCCCTTGTTTCTTAGCCGCCGCGATGCCCTCGGCCTGCCGCTGCCGGATATTTTCCCGCTCGGTCTGCGCCACATAGCTTAAAAGCTGTAAGACAATATCCGCAATCAGCGTTCCGGTTAGATCCCGGCCCTGCCGGGTGTCTAACAGCGGCATGTCCAGCACGACGATGGCGGCCTCCCGCTTTTTAATAATGGCGTTCCACTGTTCCAGAATGTCGCTGTAATTCCGCCCCAGCCGGTCGATGCTTTTGACCACCAGCACGTCTCCCGGACCAAGCCCCTCGACCAGCCGCTGGTACCGGGGGCGGTTAAAGTCCCTGCCCGACTGTTTTTCCACCACGATATTCTTTTCCGCCACCCCGAAGGCCCGCATAGCGGCAAGCTGGCGCGCCTCGTTCTGCTCCCTGGTGGATACCCGCACATAGCCGTACATATTCTGCATGATGCACTCCTCCCGTTTTGTCAAAATATTTCCTATTGTAACGGGAAGGGTTGATTTTTGACCACTGACGTGAATATCTGTTATATTTTTATTTTGCTTGACAAATAAAAGCGGATGCCGTATAATATTCTCAATTAAAATACAAACCGATGAAGCGGAGATAAAAACATCCCAGCGCGTACAGAGAGTCCGGGGGGCTGGAAGCCGGATCGTAAGCAGGGTGTTAAATGGACCGCTGAGGGCGCAGTCAAAGGCGGGCCGGAAGGGCCGGCCGAGTATTCTGCGACGTATGGCATACGTTAGTTGCCGGGGATATGTTGGTATCCCGCAAAGCGCGCGGCTATTGGCCGCGAATCAAGGTGGCACCGCGGCGTCTGGTTGATTCAGGCCCGTCCTTGACAAGATTCTTGTCGGGGACGGGTCTTTTCGTTTTGTCCGCCTCCCGGGAAAGGGGCGCTTTCATGCTGTATCCAAGTCTAGAAGAGGCAAAGAAAATCGCGGCCGAAACCGGCTGCAAACGCATTCCGGTCAGCCGGGAGCTCTACGCCGACCGCATCACCCCGATCCAGGCCCTGCGCATCCTCAAGGGGGCCAGCCGTCACTGCTTTCTGTTGGAGAGCGTGGAGGACAATCAGAAGTGGGGACGCTACACCTTTTTAGGCTTCGATCCCACCCTGGAGCTGACCTGCTCCAACGGGCGGCTGCGTATCCGAAACGGCGGGGTGGAGGAGCGGACCGTCGGCCATCCGGGTCCGGTCATCCGGCAGATTTTGCAGGAGCGCCGCACCCCCCGTATCAAGGGCCTGCCCACCTTTACCGGCGGACTGGTGGGGTATTTTTCCTACGACTATATTCAGTACGCCGAGCCCTCCCTACGGCCGGACCATGACGACCAGGACTTCCGGGACGTGGATTTGATGCTTTTCGACCGGGTGATCGCCTTCGACCATTATAAGCAGAAAATCGTCCTCATCGCCGGGGCCGGCGCGGACCAGCTGGAGGAATCCTACCGGCAGGCCGGGGAGATTTTGGACGATCTGGCCCGGCTGCTGACCGGCGGCCGTCCGGCCGATTTCCCGCGGCTCCGGCTCAAGTCCCCCTTGACCCCCCGCTTTACAAAGGAGCAGTATGGGGAGATGGTGGAAAAGGCCCGGCAGTATATCCGGGAGGGGGATATTTTTCAGGCGGTGCTCTCCAATCCCCTGGAGGCCGAGGCCGAGGGCAGCCTGCTGGACGCCTACCGGGTTCTGCGCACCACCAACCCGTCTCCCTATATGTTCTACTTTATCAGCGACGATATCGAGATCGCCGGGGCCTCTCCCGAGACCCTGGTCAAGCTGGAGGAGGGAACCCTGCACACCTTCCCCCTGGCCGGCACC
>JAAVYX010000128.1 GCA_022791355.1 Clostridiales bacterium
AGGGGGTCCACTGCGTCAAAAATGCTGGGAATACACAAAGTATTCCCGCGCTTTTTTCCTTGTGGCCACTCGTCCTGTGCGAAAATTCCGTCAATTCCTCTATTTTCTAACAAGCCCTAGAGCCTGTTTTAAACCCAAAAATGATCGCTCGGGACATTTGGAATTGATCTTTTCTGACGTCAAAGAGAAAAGAAAATCGCCCAAGTGCGAGAGATTTTTTGTCAGACCAGACAACTTTTCGCAGGCATACGGTCGTAACCATGGAAAAATTGACCTTGTATTGACGAAAAAAGCTCCGCCCCTTGGGCGTTTTTTCACTGAACCGGCCAACCGGGCTTGGTATTCCACACTTTCGACAGAATCCGTTCCGCTTCCTTTATAGCCTCAAGATATGACTGCTCCAGCTTGACCGTCTGATTCCCATAGGATAAGAAATATCCATTCTCATTGGAAACAGCCATGGCGATCACATCATCGCCAATACAAAAATGATACGGCGTTACAGGCCCATATCCAAATTCACATTCGCAATGAACGCAGTGTCCGCATTTTGGACAGTAAATGGAGAAATTCGCATGTAATGCGTATGTAACTTCTTCCCCGCATTCGCTGCACTGCGTTTTTCTTGTCGGCTGCAAAATTCTCCCCCTCCGCATCTTAACAGAAATATAAATGATTTACGCCGCCATGGCGGCCAAGGCCTCCCGCAGGGTATCCAACGGCCCCTGCCCCTTTAAAATCTTTACGGATAAATACGGCTTCTGCCCCGCCGACAAAAGCACCCGGCCCTTTAAGGCCCCCGCCAGCTTGCCGGCCTGCTCGGTATCCAGCCGGGAGAGGTACAAAAGCATATTTTCCTCCTTCTGCACCACCTCGGTGACATGCAGGGCGGCGGCCTGGTTGCGGAGCATGGCCACGTCGATGAGGCCCTTGACCGCCGCCGGCGGCTCCCCAAACCGGTCGATGAGCTCGTCGAGCACGTCGGACATGTCCTCCTCGGTACGGATGGCGGCAATCCGGCGGTAGACCCCCAGCCGCTGGGGGAGGGACTCGATATACTTTTCCGGGATATGGGCCTGCACCCGCAGATCGACGGTACACTCGGCGTCGGGCGCGGGCTCCAGCCCCTTCTCCTCGTTGACCGCGTCGGCCAAGAGCTTTAGGTACATATCGTAGCCCACGGCCTCCATATGCCCGTGCTGTTCGCCTCCCAAAATATTGCCCGCGCCCCGTATCTCCAAATCCCGCATGGCGATCTTGAAGCCCGAGCCGAACTCGGTATACTCCCGGATGGCCTCCATCCGCTTGGTGGCGATATCCGACAGGGCCTTGCCCCTGCGAAAACAGAGGTAAGCGTAAGCCCGCCGGGCCGACCGGCCCACACGGCCTCTGAGCTGGTGGAGCTGGGAGAGGCCCATACGGTCGGCGTCCTCGATAATCAGGGTGTTGGCGTTGGAAACGTCAACGCCCGTTTCAATGATGGTGGTGCAGACCAGCACGTCGATCTCGTGCTCCAACAGCCGCTCCCAGACCCGGGAGAGCTCCTCCTCGCTCATCTTGCCATGGGCCACTCCCACCTGATGGTCGGGCAGCTTTTGCTGTAGACGGGCGGCGGCGGCCTCGATGCTCTCCACCCGGTTGTGGAGGTAATAGACCTGGCCCCCCCGGCGCAGCTCCTTGCGGATAGCGTCCAGCAAAATGCCGTTGTCCTGCTCCAAAACGTAGGTCTGCACCGGATGCCGGTCCTCGGGGGCCTCCTCGATGGCCGACATGTCCCGAAGTCCCGACATGGCCATATTTAAAGTACGGGGAATGGGAGTGGCCGACAGGGTGAGCACGTCTACGTTGGGGTAGAGCTCCTTGAGCCGCTCCTTCTGGGCCACCCCAAACCGCTGCTCCTCGTCCACGATGACCAGCCCTAAGTCCTTCCAGCCCACGTCCTTGGAGATCAGCCGGTGGGTGCCGATAACCATATCGATATTCCCCCGGCGGACCTCCTTAATAATCTCGGCCTGCTGGGCGGGGGTGCGGAACCGGGAAAGCAGCTCCACCTTCACCGGCATACCGTCCATACGGCGCATAGCGGTCTGGTAATGCTGCCAGGCCAGGATGGTGGTGGGTACCAACAGGGCGCACTGCTTGCCCTCGGTCATACATTTGAAAGCGGCTCTAAGGGCCACCTCGGTTTTGCCGAAGCCCACGTCCCCGCAAAGCAGCCGGTCCATGGGGATGGAACGCTCCATGTCCGACTTGATCTCCTGGATACAGCGGAGCTGGTCCTCGGTCTCGTCGTACTCGAAGCGGCGTTCAAAGTCGTTTTGCATATCGGTGTCGGGGGAAAAGGCGTAGCCGGGGGCGGACATACGCTTGGCGTAGAGGACGGTGAGCTGCTTGGCCATATCCTTGACCGCCTTCTTGACCCTGGCCCGGGTCTTCTGCCACTGCTCGCCCCCCAGCTTGTGGAGCTTTACCCCCGCGTCCTCGCCCGGGCCGATGTACTTGGACACCAGGTCCAGCTGGGTGACGGGGACATAGAGGGTGTCCTTGCCGGCGTAACGGATCTTGATATAATCCTTTGTGACCTTCTCCACCGTAATCTGCTGGATGCCCTCGTAGATTCCGATGCCGTGGGCGGTATGCACCACGTAGTCGCCGGGGCGCAGCTCCTCTAAGGAACCGATTTCCTTCGCGTCCTTCCGGCGCTTTTTCAGACGCTTGCCCTTACCGGCCGCCTTGCCCTGGGAAATCAGGGTAAAGCCCGACTCGGGCAGCTCAAAGCCGGCCGACAGGCCTCCGGTTGTAACAAAGAGGCCGGCGGGCAGTTTTTCCTCCCGGTTGGCGGGGATATACTGGGCCGGCCGGTCGTGGCGGGTCAGCTCCTCGGCCAGATTTTTGGCCGCCCGCTCCCCCCCGGCCAGGATGACCGTGGTCCCCCGGCCGCCGTTCACATCCTCCAAAAGCACCTCCAGGGACCCGCTCCACAGGGAGGACTGTTTGAGACTGAAATTCACCGCCTCCCGTATGGGTACGTCGTAGCTGCCCCGGGCGAAGTTTTCCATGAACAGGGCGCCGGATTCCTCAAACCTTTGGAGCAGGCCGCCGTTGTCCAGGGTGTAGGTATCCAGGCCCTCGCAGAGCCAGCCCTCGGCCATGAGGGCGGAAACGTCCTCCCCCTGCTGCCAGAGCATATTTTTCATCCGGTCCCGTATTTTGGCGCTCTCGCTGACAAAGAGCAGGGCGTTTTCGGTATAGTCGAAGAGGGTGGCGGGCCCGTCGTAGGCCAGGGGCAGATACCGGTCGGCGGCTACGCCCACCCCGTTTCGCAGACTGTCTATATCGGCCTGTAGATGGGATACGGCCTGGTCGGGCAGGGGCTTACGGCGTTTTTTGCGCAGAAAGGCCTCGATTTTACCGGCCAGGTCCTCCTCCGAATCAAAGAGCACCTCGGCGGCCGGGGCCACCCGCACCTGCTTTAAGGAATCCAGCCGCCGCTGGCTTTCCACCTCAAAGGCGGCCAGGGAGTCGATCTCGTCCCCCCAGAACTCCACCCGGATGGGCTGAGGCAGATCGGGGGTAAAAAAGTCCAGGATGCCGCCCCGCAGGGCGAACTGTCCGGGCCCCTCCACCTGCTCGGCCCGGACGTACCCGGCGGCCAGCAGCCGTCCCACCGCCCCGTCCGGGGAAAGGGACTGTCCCTGCTTTAAGGTGAAGGTGCGGCCGTAGAGCTGGGCCGGGGGGATGGTGAGCTGGACGGCGGCGTCCACCCCGCAGAGCACCACGTCGAAATCCTCCTCCATGAGGCGGGATAGGGTTCCCAGCCGGACGTGCTCGTATTCCCGGGACTGGCCGGTGAGGTTGCGGAAGGTAAAATCCCTGGCGGGATAGAGCACCGCCCGTTTGCCCAGGACCTCCAAATCCTCCTTTAACCGGACGGCTTCCCCCTCGTCGGCCGTAATCACTAAACCGGGCTGGCCGCTATCTGCCGTCAGGGCGGCGACGAGCAGGGCCTTGTGGATGTGGGAAAGGCCGGAAAGGGCGGCGGGCAGCCGCCCCCGACCCACCGCCGCCAGCAGGCCGGGGTACTCCCGCAGGCCGGTTATCGCGTTATAGAGAAACTGCATCTGTACACGCCTCCAAGTCCTTTGGACTGTAATGGGAAAGCAGGCCGTCCGCAAGGGCGAACAGCCGGTCGAACCGGCGGGAATAGTCGCCGGCGGAGGGGCTCTCCCAGTTGCAAAAGGCCGATAAAATCTCGGCCGCCGCATCCTGTATGGCCGCGGGCAGGACCCCGGTCAGCGGTTCCTCCAAAACCGTTTGGAGCGCCCGGCCGGTGGGCGGCCAGACCCCGGTTTCCAGATACCAGGTCATGCGCAGCAGAAAAAAGGCCGCCTTGCAGCCCTCCCGCAGACCCTCCAAATCCCGGCCGCCGTAAAGGTAACCGTGACAGAGGGCGTGGTAGAGGTTGGCGGCCCCGATTTCCACCGCCTGCCGGGCCGCCTCTCTTCCGGGAAGCCGTACATATTTCCCCATGTCGCCCCGCACCGGCTTTACGTCCAGCAGTAGGGCCAAAAGGTCGTAGCCGGGCCAGCGTGTAAGCTCCTCTAATCCGCAGAGAAAGCCGCAGGCAAGGCGAGCGTCCGGCATTTGCCCCACGGCCGCTCGGTAGGCCTCCATATCCGCCCGGTCCAGCCGGTCCAGGACGCAGACCACGTCCACATCGCTGTCCTCCCAGGCCTCTCCCCGGCCGTAGCTGCCCTGTAAGCCCAGGAAGAGCAGGCGGCTGCCGAAGATCTTCTCCAGCCTGCCCGCCAGCTCCTCCATCCAGCCTCCGATATCCTGTATCATATGGGTAAACCCTCCTTCTACCGGTTGTAACGGTTCATGGCCTTGTCGGTCTCGCCGCCCACGATGAGGGCGGCGGCCGCCGCCGCGTTTTGCAGGGCGGTTTTCATAGGCTCGATTTCCTCGGGTCCGAAACGGGAGAGGACCCATTTGGCCAGATCATAGTCGGGGTGGGGCTTCTTCCCCACCCCGATTTTGATCCGGGGAAAGGCGTCCGACCCGGTCAAATACAGGATGCTCTTGATCCCGTTGTGTCCCCCGTCCGACCCCTTGCGGCGGATGCGCAGACGGCCGGGCTCTAAAGAAATATCGTCGAAGAGCAGCAGGGTGCGCTCGGGGGGGATTTTATAGAAGGCCGCCAGGTCTCGGACCGCCTCCCCCGAATTGTTCATAAAGGTTTGGGGCTTGCAGAGCAGACATTTCTGTCCGGCGATCTCGCAGTCCCCGTACAGGGACTTGCATTTGAGCTTTTTGACCGACGCGCCCTGCCGTTCGGCCAGCTCGTCTATGGCCAGAAATCCGGCGTTATGACGGGTCTCCTCATATTCCAGGCCCGGATTGCCCAGGCCGACGATCAGCCAGTCGAAGCTCTGGCCAAAATCCTTCTTTTTCTTTGCAAAGCCAAACATGAGACGGCTCCTTTCCCGCGGCAAGCACAAAGCGCCCCGCAGCCGGAGGGCCGGGGGGGTTCTTGTCGAAAAACCGGACCTATACGGCCGGTTTCCCATATCTGTTTGCTTATTATAACAAAGAGGAGGGCCGGGCGCAACCGGTAAAGACAAGAATCCGGCCAGCGGGCACGGGATTTTTCTAAAAAAAACCGGGCCAGGCCCCTACGCCGGACCCCGTCGCCCTGTAAAACACACGGTATGCGTGTATTTTTACGAGGCCCTCCCGCGCTCCTTCCCGGTTTGGCGTCCCGGTTTGGCCTTCGGCCAAACCTCTTTCTGGCGTCCCGGTTTGGCCTTCG
>JAAVYX010000129.1 GCA_022791355.1 Clostridiales bacterium
ACGGAGTTGACTATCATTCCCACTTAGGAACCAGAAGAGGTGGTATGGCTGTTCATGGTGAAGGAGGCTTTGACTGGACCCGGGTTCTTTTCGGCGTGGGCGGGGGCTTTCTGCTGGCGTCCTCGATTTTCGGCTGGTATATGCTTACCGTCCGGCTGACGGTGGAGAGAGAGCGGCTGACCGTCAAGCTTATGCGGGTCACCGCGCTTTCGGCGGCGGATATCGAATATATCGAATGGAGCTATTTTTCCGCGCGGCCGGGCAACTGCTATATCAACACCAAGGACGGCCGGTCGATCATGTTGCAAAAGAAAATGTTCAGCAGGGATTTGCTGCCCGTCCTTTCGTCCTTCGGGGAGCGCAACGGGATTTTGCAGCGGGGACTGGACGGACTCCAGCAAAAGTAAGCCGAGAGGTTCAGACGCGCCATCTGATTCTGGTTGACTTGGGGGTTAAAATCCTGTATGCTATAGGCGAGGAACCGGAAAAACCAGCGAGGAAAAAATGCGGCAAGGCGAAAGGGCGGCAGGCCTTTTTACCCAAGGGCGGCGACAGACCCTGTTATCCGGCCGGTTTCGCTTGTTTCCCTCTTCTTTGCCTGCCGTTAGGAAGCGGAGCGACTGCTTGGATCAGCCCCGGCCGCCCAGGATTTTTATCGATGGGAGCTAGGAATTCCAAAGGAGGATTTTATGATTTGTAATGTTTGCGGCTGTCCCAATCCGGACGGCGTGGATCATTGCCAAAGCTGCGGCCGTCCTTTTGCGCGTCCTGTATCTCCGCCGCCGGTGAGCGCCTATTTTCAGAAGGAACCGCCGGCCGTGCAGGCCCTGCGTCGTACCGGCGGCTCTAATCTGTTATTGGTGTTGGCCATTTTGTATACGGTTAATATTTTGGTAACCGCTTGTATCGGCATTTTCAATTCCGCCTATTCGATAAACGGCTATACCTACTCGGCGACCTCCAGCGCATATTTGGCTGTCTTCAGCGGCTTGATAGGAGCAATCGTTCCCGCCCTTTTCGCGGCGGGTTTCTGGGCGGTTTTCGCCAGCTGCAAAAACCGCGGCAGACCTGTGCGCACCACCGGCATTACTATCCTTAAGGTTATGGTCGTAATCGAGCAGATTTCCGCTTGGTTTCTGGCCTTTTGCCTGCTTGTCGTCCTATCCGTTTTGTTCGTTTTGGCCTTGGCTGGCGAGCTGGACCAGCTGGAGCGGAGCATAAACTACAGCAATCTTTTGTCTATCCGTCCGCCCCTGCTGGGCGCGGCGCCCTGGCTGAGGGCCCAAGACGGCGCGATTGCCCTGCTTTTCCGGCTGATGTTTTTGGTTCTTACGCTGACCGTGAAAATCATCTTGACCTTTAAACTCCTGCGGATTATCCGCGCCGTCCGGTATACCCTGCAAACCGGTAAGCCCTCGGATGATATTCCCGGCGGCGCCATCGTTCTTTCGTACATAATGGCCGGCCTATCCCTCTTGAGCGTTTTGGCCGGCGGCTGGACGATTCTGTCATCTTTGGTGGGCGCCGCGACCTATACCCTCTTGGGCCTATTGCTGGCCCGGTACAGAAGCGAAATGCGCTGGCTGATGGGCAGCGGAGATCCGGCGGTGTTCCAGGGGTATTTCACTTACGTCTGCCCCCCGGCCTTGCAGGCTCCGCTTGGGTCTCCGGCTCCCGTTCCGGTTCAAAGCGTTCAGCCCGGCCTGATGCTCCCGTCGGCCGGCATAACGGGATATTGCCGCCGCTGCGGCGGCGCCCTGCGGCCGGACGACCGCATTTGTTCCTATTGCGGTTGGCCCCGCTGACCTTTGGAAAGCGAATATAAAGCTAAAAAGCGGATTTTACCGAGAGGTCAAATCCGCTTTTTGTATGGAAAGTATTTATAAAAGAATTACTTGCAAGTCGGTAAAATACGGCAGAGATCTGGTGCCGTAAATGGGCCGCCGCCCCCAATAGGCGAAAAGCGGCCGTGCCGTGCGCGGTATGTTGGCTACGAAATATAGAGTCATTCGACTGACTTTCGATAGATCCGTTTGCTTCTGTTTCGCCCTGCCTCCAGTACCGTCTACCTTAAGGAAGCATACGGTTTTACAAGGAGACGGCCGCCAGCCGCCTTGCCTTAGCTGGCGGCCGTCTTGTCAATCACTGGATCCGTCCTGTCGGAACCCGGTTGCCTCTGTCCGCCGGTAACGGCCGGGGGAGATGCCCTCCCGTTTTTTGAAAAGGGTGGAAAAGTGAGGAAAATCCCGAAAGCCGCAGGAGTAGGCCACTTCGGCTACCGGCAGATCGGTTTCCCGCAGCAGGCATTTGGCCCGGCCAATGCGGAAATCCAAGAGATACTCCTGGGGCGGCACGCCGACGGCGGCCTTGAAAATCTTGCAGAGATAGGACCGGTTGAGTCCCACCCGGGCCGCCATGTCGGCCACGGTGATGGGATAGGCGTAGTGCAGTTGAATATATTGGGCCACCGTTTCCACATAGCCGTGCTTGGGTTTTGGCTGGGCAATATGTGACAATAGCAAGTATAAATACCCGGTGGCGGCCAGCCGGTCCTTTTCCTCCGGCGCGTTGTAGCGGGCGGCGATGTCGGTTAGGCAGGCGAGAACCTCTGCGCTCTGCCCTGTGGAAAAGGTAAGGTCCTCGCCGTAACGAAAGCCGCAGCGCGCCATGAGAGCGTCGGCCTCTCGGCCGTAGAAATCCACCCAGTGATAGGTCCAGGGCTGATCCCGGTCAGCCCTATAAAGAGTCCGGGCGCCGGGGTAGATGATAAATC
>JAAVYX010000130.1 GCA_022791355.1 Clostridiales bacterium
GATTTAGCGCAGTCGGTCATATTTTTCAAACAAGCCCTAGTCCGTTTTGTTTTTTATTAGAAATTTCGATTTTTTTCGGAAAATTTTCCGGTTTTTCCATGCAATATGTGCTCTAGTTATGCGAGGAGGCAAAAACGGCCAGCACTCGAATCCATAAAAGGAGGGATAGATGATGAACGCTCCCTCTGATAAATATAAACGTCGGATTGTCGAGATGTTTGATTCCTTTTGCAAAACAGTATCGCGGAATTACAGCTGGAATCTGAAACGAGCCAAGCAAAATTATGACAAGCACTTCATTCAGGAGCCAGTGGAGCGTCTGTTAGAACTATTAGGCTGCGAGGACGAATATCCAATTGTCCCATACACCTTCTATGGGAACGGGTTTCCCCGCGGGATATGGGGCTGCCGGATCTGGCTATCACGCTCCGTCCGATGGATGGGTACTATATGGGATACACCTGCCTGACGCTGCAAATGGCCTACCAGAACACACGGCTGCTGGCGCGGCCAACCGCACCGTAGCTGTTGGCGCTTGTGGAGTAAAATGATCTGGAAATAGATGGGCAACCTGCTGCGCCAATAACGCGGCGGGTTGATAATACAATGATGAATGGAGCCCGATGGGCGGCACTTAGTGTCGCTTGGCGGGCTTCTTTTTTGCGTTTATGGCTTAAATGCCACCTGTCGGCTCCGGAAGGAGCTTGGCAGATGAATATCCGGTATGAATTTACAAACGGTGAAATCTCTGAAATCGAAGTGGACGAAACTCTTGGCGGTCTGCTGGTGGAGCTTGACCGGCAGGAGTACAACAACGACCATAAGGAAACCCACCGCCATGTATCCCTCGACGGGCTGGATTACGAGGGGGCGCTGTTTGCTTCGCCTGACGATCCGGCGGCGGAGGTGCTGCGGCAAGAGGACGCGCCCCGGCTGCTGCGGGCCATGGAGGCCCTATCCCCCTCCCAGCGGGAACTGGTGCGCCGGGTGTACTTTAAACGGGAGCGGATCGTGGATATTGCCCGCACCGAGGGCTTAACAAAGCAGTCTATTCACAAGCGGTTGGGACGCACTTTAAAAAACTAAAAAAATTCTTAGAATAGACCCCTGACTTTTGCCTTTCTCGTAGCCTAACAGTGAGAGCCACAACAATCCGGCTCTCGGAAAGGAGAAAGGCAAAATGAAACACAACCTGAAAATCAGCATTGCCAAGGAAACAGGAATCGGCGGAATCGTCCGCTGTAAGACGGTTTCCGTGCGGGAACGGCTGCTGCGGAAGCTGCTGGGCGAAACGGGCCGGGTGATGGTGATTGTGCCGGGCGGCAGTGTCCAGACCCTCTGCGTTCAAGAGGCGCCGGAGGTGGACAGCCATGAATGCGCGTGAGGAAATCCACCCGGCGCGGCCCATGCCGATCCAGGCCACGCCCTACCGCCACCAAATCGAAGCCTTTCATTTTGTCTGCGGGCTGTTCGGCCTGCTGCCGGGAGGTGAGCGGGATGGGCCAGACGACGGTGACGTGCAGCCTGTGCGGGCGGAGTTTCCAGAAACCGGCCAGCGAAGTGCGACCACATAATTTCTGCTGCGCGGCCCATGCCCGGCAATGGAACGCCCAGCGGCTGGCGGCATACAACCGCGAGGAAAATCCGCTCAATAAACCGGGCGGGACGGTATCCTCCCGGAAAAAGCACAGGGAAAAGTTGTCCGGCCAAGGCGCCGGGAAGGCTTACCGGAAATTCTACGGCAGGCACAAGCACCGGGCGATTGCCGAAGCCATGCTGTGCAGGCCCCTGCGTCCCGGCGAGATAGTACATCACCGGGGCGGCGATAAGCTCAACAACGTCCCCTTGAATTTTGAATAGAGAGCAAAATTTGGAACTCAAAAATGAGACAACCCAAATTTTGGTCTCTTTTTATATGTCATAAACCCAGTATTAAAGCCGTTTATCAAAGTTTTTCCTCTTTTATCAAAATGGGACATGGCAAAGTAAACATCAGAAAATCATGCTGTAAAAATGGAATATGGATCTATTCTGAACCCGGAATTCTCATTCTAATAAGGATTCTTTCTTTTTATCCCAGTATTCCTGTTCCTTTTGCTCCAAAGTTTTATTTGGAGCCAAGAACCTCCCTAGCTTCTAAAGCGCCAAACATAGCTCGATATTGGCATCCGTCTAAAAATGACCTTACGCCTAGAGCAGTCGCTCCTCGCTGCAATCGGCTTTTCTGGATTTCTTCTTGACCCACTTGAAAGGATTTGCCTTTGGCAGGTCATTTGCGTCCTTTTCTTCGCGTAAAGAAAAGGACGTCGCGCCTCGCGTCACGGTTTGGAGAAATAAGAAAAGTATACTGGCGCAAAACCTCTATCCCAATTAAAAGCAAAAGAGGAAATCTGGATCGATACTAGAAAGATTCATATAAAGATAAGGCGGCGCCCGCAGGACGCCGCCCTTATCTTTATAAATTACAAATCTCCTTGAGTTTCCCCGCCCGGGAAGCATCTTCCCAGGAAAGCTGCAAATCCGTGCGCCCCATGTGGCCGTAGGCCGCCAGCTGCTGATAAATAGGCCGGCGCAGCTGCAAATCTCGGATGATGGCCGCGGGCCGCAGGTCAAAGACCTGCGCAACCGCCTGCTCGATGCGCTCGTCGGCCACGGCCCCGGTGCCGAAGGTATCCACCAATACCGAAACCGGATGGGCAACGCCGATGGCGTAGGCGATTTGTACCTCGCACCGCTTGGCCAGACCGGCCGCCACGATGTTTTTGGCCACCCAGCGGGCGGCGTAGGCCGCCGAACGGTCCACCTTAGTGGGATCCTTGCCCGAAAATGCGCCGCCACCGTGACGGGCGAATCCGCCGTAGGTATCCACAATGATCTTGCGTCCGGTCAGGCCGGTGTCCCCCTGGGGACCGCCGGTGACAAAACGGCCGGTGGGGTTGACGAAAATCTTAGTCTTGGCGTCCAGCAGCCCGTCCGGGATCACCGGCTCGATGACCTCCTTGATGACGTCGGCCCGGATGGTCTCCAGCTCCACATCCGCGCTGTGCTGGGAGGAAACCACCACCGTGTCCACCCGGACGGGACGGTCCCCGTCGTACTCCACGGTCACCTGAGTCTTTCCGTCCGGCCGGAGATAGGGCAGCGCGCCCGACTTGCGTACGGCGGTGAGCTGCCGGGCCAAGGCGTGGGCCAGGGAGATAGGCAGAGGCATGAGCTCGGGCGTCTCGTCGCAGGCATAGCCGAACATCATACCCTGATCGCCGGCGCCGTGCTGGTTGAGGGGGTCGCTCTCGCCGCCCTTTTCCTCCAGGGAAGCGTCCACGCCCATGGCGATGTCGGGCGACTGCTCGTCAATCGCGGTGAGGACGGCGCAGGTGTGCCCGTCAAACCCCTTGGAGTAGTGGTCGTAGCCGATGCGGTTGACAACCTCTCGGGCGATGTGGGGAATGTCCACATAAGCCTTGGTGGAGATTTCGCCCATCACCGTAACCACGCCGGTGGTGCAGAAGGTCTCGCAGGCCACGCGGGCGGCCGGATCCTTGGCCAGGATGGCGTCCAGCACCGCGTCGGATATCTGGTCGCAGATTTTGTCGGGATGGCCTTCGGTCACCGACTCGGAAGTGAATAAACGTTTTGCCATAACTTTTTCCTCCTGTCTTTGCTGAAACACGCCGTTAGGCGTATCATAATTTGAGTAAAAAACGCGCCCCGCCGGGCCAGCCGGACAGAGCGCGTTTATACAACCTCATCTTCCGGATAAACCGCAGGATTTAGCACCTTGGCAAACGCCAGGTTGCCGGGCATCACAGGGCCTGACCCCTCCGCCGCTCTTGATAAGGAAAATCATTCAATTGTCAGAAAATCAGGCAAAAACCCAACTTCAAAATCTATGATACCATATTATCGAACTTTGTCAACCATCTTTTTTAAAGGCGGCAGAGCAAAACGGGCTCCCGCCAGCACGATTACCACTAAGATCGCGCCTTTGATGACGTTGAACAGGGAAGCGGCGCCCGCGGCGGTAAGCGCGCCGGACAGGGGGATGGTTTCGCCCACGAAAAAGCGGAAGTAGAGCGGGGCGACCAGCAAATTGGAGAGAAAGCCCACCGCCAGCAGGCTTAGGGACCCCAGTCCGCAGCCCAGGGCCAGGCCCTTGCCGCCGTAGCCCTCCGGCGTGACGAAGCGGCGCAGACAGATGGAAAGGGGAAGCACAAAGGCGCTGCCCACCAGGAAGTTCTGGAAGTTGCCGAAGCCCATCTGGCTGCCGAAGCCTTTGAACAGCAGGTCCAAAAGGTTCTTTACCAGCTCGATAATCACCCCGTAGACCGGACCCAGCAGCACGCCGCCCAGGATGGCGGGCAGGTCGCTGAAGTCCATCTTCAAATAGGCGAACATGGGCAGCAGGGGAAACTCTATAAACATAAGAATGAAGCCCAGGGCGGACAACAGGGCCGTCACCGACAGGCGGAAGAGACGGACGCGGCTGGTTCGGGGCGTTTGCAGGTTGGTTGTGGTCATAAAAGTCATCCTTTCAGCTGCGCTGCGGAACAAAAAAAGACCCCGCAGATGCTTCTGCAGGGTCGCAACGTACACCAAAAACCGGCTGGCCCGGTCTGTGCGCGCCTTCTTTCATCCGGACTATAACCGTCGGCTCCGGAATTACACCGGAATCAGCCAGCCGAAACACAGGAGGTCTCAGCCGGGTCGCGGGCTCGCCGGCCATAGCCGGATTACCGCCGGTGGGGAATTACACCCCGCCCCGAAGACATACATAGTAGAATTTTGCGAGGGCTTTCCGCCCGAGCGAGTTTTAAATTTATAGTTATTGTAGTACCTCTCTTCTCCTTTGTCAAGAGGGAGACAAGCTGAAAAGCAAAAAATCTACCAGATCCCGCCGTAATAAATCAGCAGGGCGGCCAGCGCGATATGCAGCAGGATAAAAACCGGCAGGCCGATCATAAACTTTTTATGCCGGGTCTTATGACGGATAAGCAGCATGGCGATATACATGGGCAGAGCGCCGCCGAAAAGCCCTAAAAGCATAAGGTCGCGTTCGGGTACCCGCCAGGCGCGCCGCTTGGCGGCCAGTTTGTCCCAAAAGGTAGTCAAAACAGATATAAGCCCCAGGATTCCATAATATATTGGTAGTATGCGAGTGATGAAAAAGGTCATGAACGATTTCCTCCCGTTCCCGGCCAGTCGGTTAAATCGGTCTGGAGAATGGTTACCGGCCGGCCGGCGGCCAGCGCGGCTCCTTTGACAGGATTTACGCGATACCGTCTCCCGCAGCCGGCGCAGACGCCCAGATACCGCCGCCGGATTTTTGCCACGGGCAGCCCCAGCAGGCGAGGGCGTCCGCTCACGCAGTATACCTCCACCTCGGACGGGCCGCCGCAGCCGGCGCAGCGGATGAAGCAGCGTCCCGCCGGTCTTAGCCCGGCCTTGTTGTCCAACAGAGGCATGCCGCACCCTCCTTACATATAAAAAATATTTTTCATAGGCGGCAAAGGGCAATCTGTCGAAATAGCATCCGGACTGTCTCAGTCCGGAGCCTTTGAAGCCCAAAGCTTCTGCCCGCTGGAGCGGACAGGTACGCAAAATAGCCGCGCGGCTGCTTATACTATGATATCCTGGGCGTCGGGAATTGGTTTTTGGCCAGTTCCATGCTCGCGGTCCCATATTTATGACCTTCGCTCGCCAGCCGCTTCCTGGGCCGGCACGCTCTGTGCGCGGAGCCATTCCGTTGGGTATAACGTCCGCTTTGCGGACATTATACCATAGGCGCAAGC
>JAAVYX010000131.1 GCA_022791355.1 Clostridiales bacterium
ATTTTCGCACAGGACGAGTGGCCACAAGGAAAAAAGCGCGGGAATACTTTGTGTATTCCCAGCATTTTTGACGCAGTGGACCCCCTTATGTGTAGAATATAGAATATGACGGCAATTCCGATTTTTCAAACTGCCCCTAGTTTCCTAAGGAATGAAGCGTCCAAATCAAAAGGTAAAAATAGCTTAAGATCCTTAAGGTATAGTTAACGGGAGAACAGACGTATATTTTTACAATGTTTATTTATGTTTTTCCTGTGAATTGTTATATATACGCAATGCTTATCACTGCGAATGCAATTTTATTGTATAATAGGAAATGTTATACTTAATAAAATAGAATCAAACAGGAGGTAAAATATTATGAAATACGCGAGCAAGGGTGTGGCGGCGGCGCTGGCCGCTTCCATGCTGCTGGGGCTGCTGCCGCCCGGTATATCCGCGGCCGCCGCAGACGACGGTTTTACCCTGTACGACGGCGCGACGGCGGCCGCCGTCTATGTGGATACCGACGGTGCGGGCACAACCGAGTGGCCTCAGGTGGTGCGTGCGGCGGGCGACCTCTGCGGGGACGTGGAAACGGTCACCGGCAAACGGCCTCAACTGACCGATTCGGCCAAGGGACTTAGTAAGCGGGCGGTCATCGCCGGTACGTTGGGTCACAGCGATTTGATCGACCTCCTGGCCCAGGAGGGCAAGCTGGACATTTCGGGCGTACAGGGCCAGTGGGAGGCCTTCACCATGCAGGTGGTGGAGAATCCCTGCGACGGGGTGGAGCAGGCCCTGGTCATCGCCGGCAGCGACAAGCGGGGCGCGATTTACGGGTTATATGAGCTGTCGGCCCAGATCGGCGTCTCTCCCTGGACCTGGTGGGGCGACGTACCCGCGGCCCATAAGGACCGGGTGGTCCTCGCCAAGGCACAGATCGAAAAAACCGAGAAGCCCGACGTAAAGTATCGGGGCATTTTCCTAAACGACGAGGAGAATTTCGAATACTGGTCCCGGCTGCTGGAAAACGATACCGACAGTCCCGGAACCCCCAACGCAAATACATACGCCAAGGTCTTCGAGCTGCTGCTGCGCCTGAAGGCCAATACTCTCTGGCCGGCCATGCACGAGCAGTCCGACGCCTTCAATAAGTATCTCAACCCCGCAACCGGCGTTTCCTACAACGCCGAGAAGGCGGACGAATACGGTATCGTCATGGGAACCTCCCACTGCGAGATGCTCCTGCGTAACAACGCCTCGGAGTGGACGCCCTGGTGCGAGGCCAATGTGGGCAAATACAATTTGCAAAAGGTGGATAACAACTGGAGCGCCAGCTACGACTATACCGTCAATCCCCAGGCCATGGAGGCCTACTGGGAAGAAGCGGTGGCCCGCAACTACAAGTTTGACAATATGTACGTCATCGGCCTGCGGGGGGTCCACGACGGCTCCATCAACTGTAAGAACCTGGCCGACAAGAGCGCGGCCGGCCGGGCCGGCGTGGTCAAGAAGGCCATCGAGGCCCAGGTGCGGATTGTGGAGAAGTACGAGCAGAAGTACGCCCAGGAGACCGGCGAGCAGAAGAACTTTTTAACCGTTTACTGCTCCTATAAAGAGGCGGCCGAGTACTTCCAGTACGACATCTCCCTGCCCGAGGATACGGTCATCATCTGGGGCGACGATAACTACGGCTACGTCCGGGAGGTGAGCACGGCCAAGGAGCTGGAGAAGTATCCCAACGCCGGCGTGTACTACCACGTTTCCTACCTGGGCGCGCCGCTGAGCTATCTTTGGGTGGCCTCCACGCCGCTGGAGCAGATTTACGCCGAGATGAGCAAGTCCTACAACGCCGGTTCGGACGATTGCTGGATTCTCAACGTGGGCGACTTAAAGCCGGCCGAGGTTCCCATGGAGTTTTTCCTGACCATGGCCTGGGATTTCGGCCGCTATACCGACGAGACGGTGGACGATTTCTACAAAATGCTGGGCAAGCGGGACTTTGGGCTAAGCGACGCCGACGCGGCGGCCTTAGCGGAGGTCCTGGCGGCCTATTATCAGGTGGCCGACGCCAAGAAGCCGGAGTTTTTCGGCAAGAGCGTGGGCACCAGCTACAGCGCGGTGGAATACGGCGACGAGGCCCAGCGGCAGCTAAACCGCATGGCCGAGGCCGAGGCCGCGTCGGCCCGCATCTACGAGAGCCTGCCGGCCGAACGGAAGGACGCCTATTACCAAATGGCGCATTATATGGTTCGGGCCTTAAAGCTGACCTTGGAAAAGCACATCTATGAGCAGAAAAACCAGCTCTACGCCCGGCAGGGCCGGCTGGCCAGCGTCAACGCATACGGGCAGGCGGCGCTGGACGCTTACAGCCAGATTCTGGCCGATTTGAAATATTACAATAAAACCGTGTCCGGCGGCCGCTGGGACGGTATTCTGGATCCCTACAACGGCACCCGGGGCCTGCCCGCCATCAGCGCCAAGCCCAACGTGGTGATGCTGAGCGAGGAAAGCGCCGTGGAGGGGATCGGTTCGGTCTGCGAGGGACAGTCGGCCGGAACCGAGGATATCACCCTGCAATTCGACTCTCTCAATGACCAGACCCGGTTTATCGACGTCTTCAACACCGGCCTGACCGCCGCCTCCTACCGTGTGCAGGCCAGCAGCGGCCTGACGGTCGCCCGTGCCGACGGCTCGGTCCACACCGGCGCGGCTGCCGTGGAGGTGGAGGAGCGGCTGCGGATATCGGTGGATTGGAGCAGGCTGCCCGCAGGGGAGAGCCAGGGCTCGATTGTCATCTCCGACGATAAGGGGTATGAACAGACCTACCCGGTCAAGCTGACCAAGGCCGAGATAGACCCCGCGGCCCAGACCGCCGCCGGCCATAGG
This sequence comes from Clostridiales bacterium, assembly GCA_022791355.1. Taxonomy (GTDB): domain Bacteria; phylum Bacillota; class Clostridia; order Oscillospirales; family Acutalibacteraceae; genus Howiella. Next base: position 2,872 of record JAAVYX010000131.1, read on the forward strand.
GGCTACTATGAGATAGACGGTCAGGTCTCCATCGAGGCCGAGCATTACAGTAAGAATGTGACGGTAAACGGCCAGTCCTGGCAGGTTGTAAGGGGTCTGGGCCGGGGTACCGACGTGATGAAGTGCTTCCCCGACCTGTCGGGGGACAGCGTGCGTATCGACGCAAACTATGAGACGGCCTCTCCCTATCTGGAATATGAGGTCTATTTTACCAACACCGGTAAATACGACCTTTCCTTCTACCGGCTGCCCACCCTTAACGAGGGGGCCAATAAGAGCAACCGTACCGCCTTCCAGTTCGACGGGGGAGAGGTCTACCTCTTCCGGGGCAACAGCAAGGTGGACAACGAGCACGGCAACGCCGCCTGGCGGCTGGGCGTGGTGGACCATGTGGAGGTGCTAAAGCACAGCGTTACCGTTTCCGCTCCCGGCTGGCATGCCATCCGCATTTACAAATGCGACGCCGGCGCGGCCTTTGATAAAATCGTGCTCCAGCAGACGGTTAAGAGCTCTCTGCTGGGCGCGCCCGAAACCTTCAACACCGCGGCCGATTATCAGGCTCCCGCCGTGGGTATGCCGCCGGTCTTTGCCCTGTCGGATATCACGTATGGGGACGATAGGGTGCAAAAGAGCTTTCTGTTCGATTTCCGGGCCGACCCGGCCGGGGCCAACGAGGGCTATCTAGGCGTAGACAATAAGACGGTCCGCTCGGTGGCCGGCGGTTACGCCTGGGACGCCGACACCCTGTCGGGTGTGAAAGCATATACCCGCACTGCGAACTCCACCTCTGCCCGGGACAACGGCTTTGTCAGCGGCAATGCGACGGCCGGATTTACGGTTTTGCTCTCGGAGCCTGGCCAATACGTGGTGGGCCTTGCCATCGGCGACCGGCAGACGGCCGGAGTAGCGGCCAAGAACATGAAGGTCACGGCCAACGGCAAGGAGCTGTTCAGCGGCTTCAGCCTGACGGCCGGGCGCACGGTCGAAAAGGGCTTTGTGGTGGATGTGACCGGCTCCCAGCTCCGCCTGGAGTTTTCGGGGGACAGCTGGACCCTGGCCGCCCTGGAGGTTGCCCCCTACAATCCGCCGCCCAAAAACGACGGAACCGGCGTTTTTGTCCCCGACGGCAAGGGGGATATCAACATAGAGGCCGAGGCGGCCTTGGAGCAGTCGGCCTACGCCTACAGCAAGGCGGGGACCGACCCGGATAACTCCAGCTGGATGGAGTCCTTCGGCAGCAGCGGTACGGGTATGTACTGCGGCCCCAACAAGGGCAACCAGTTCACCAGCACCAATATCAATGAAAACAAGGGTCCCAAGCTCTTCTATCAGATCGACTTTGCCCGCGCCGGCTCCTACGACGTATGGGTTTTGGTCAAGACCCAGGCCGACGTGGACGATTCCATCCAGGTCTCCCTGGACGGCGGCGCCCCCGTCACCTTGAACGATACCAAAAATACCGGCGGCGCTTTCCGCTGGGTTAAGGTTCCCTCTCAGATTTCCGTGAGCGCGGCCGGCCTGCACACCTTCTCGGTCTGGGAGCGGGAGGACGGCTTCCTGGTGGATAAAATCGTCCTGACCCAGGGGGCCGGTCCCTCCGGACTGGGCGGCAAAATGTGCAGGGAAGGCGGGTCGGTGGACCGTTCCGCCCTGAACGCCCTGATCGAGGAGGCCGAAAAGTATACGGCCGGCGAATATCTGCCCGACTCCTTCGCCGTATTGCAAACCGCCTTGCAGGCGGCGAGAGGCCTGTCCGCAAGCGCCGGCCAGAGCCAGGTCGACGCGGCCCTCTCCCGTTTACAGCAGGCCCTGGACGGTCTGATGAAAAAGTCGGTTCTGGACGCCGACGTCACCGATGGTCTCGTAGCCCAGTATACCTTTGAGGGGAACTGGAAAAACAGTCTGAACCGGGATGAGACGGCTACGGCCCACGGCTCCTCCGCCCTTGCGCAGGAGGAGGGCAGGGGACAGGTGGCCAAGGTGGGCGGCGGCTCCCGGGTGGCCTTCCCCAATCCCCTGTACGGGCAGGCCCTGTCCGACGGTCTGACCATCTCCTTCTGGGCCAAGGGCGACACCATGGGCGATTACGAGTGCCTCTGGTCGGCCTCGGATAATATCAACTTTGTCTGGCTGGCCGGCGGCCCCTATTTCGGCTACTCCGGCTCCAGAGGCTATATTGATATGAATAAGCCGGACAATGTGCCCGGCGCTACCGACAAGCTGCGGTATCTGCAAACCGGCCGGTGGTATCATCTGACCACCACCATCACCGAAAGCGAAGCGGTGGTATACGTAAACGGCAAGCCCTTCCTCTCCACCGCCGACCCCAACTACACGGCCGGATATAACCCCGAGGACCTGACCCGGGTTCTGGACCTGCTCCGGCAGGCGCGTACCATCCAGTTGGGCGCTACCCCCGGCTGGTGGGGCTCGGCCAACTTCTATGCCGACGATTTCACCCTCTACGACCGGGCCCTGACGGCCGACCAGGCCGCCAAGCTCTCCCTGAACGCGGTCGACAAGACCCCCCTGCTGGAGGCCATAGAGAAGGCCCGGACCGAAGCGGCCAAGACCGATCTCTATCTGCCCGACAGCATCGCGGCCTATGAAGCCGAGATTCAGAAGGCCGAAGGCGTTCTGTACAATACGGCGGTCACCGACGGGATGATCGCCAAGGCCGTTGCCGATTTGGAGGCGGCCAAGGGCCTTTTGAAGACCAAAAGCGACGAGGACAAGGCCGCGGCGGCCGTCGACGCCTTGATCGCCGCCCTGCCCGCTCCGGAGGAGCTGACCGAGGCCGACGCGGAGCAAGTGGCCGCCGCCCGTAAGGCCTACGCCGCCCTGACCGAATACGGACAAAGTAAGGTGACCAAGCTGGATATCCTGCTGGCGGCCGAGGAGCGTATGGCGGCCTTCAACAATCAGGCGGCCATTCGGAATCTGGTCTGTCACGACGGGGCCAACCGGCTCAACTGGGTGGTGCGTACAAACGCCCAGGAGGGCGTGCAGGCCTACAGCGACCGTACCATTACCTTCCGCCAGCTTCCCGATACCCTCAAGGGACGGGACTGGATCCGTACGGCCATGAACTCCAAGCTCTGGAACGGGGGAGAGTATCTCTGCGAATTTGACGTGACGGTCGCCGGCGATATATATGTGGGATTGGACGAGGTTGTTCCCCGTCCGGACTGGCTGGGCGACGCGGCCGGCTTCCAGCGTACCGAGCAGACCGTCGTCCTCAACGGGACCGACAGTATCCTGCGGCTCTACCGCCGGGCGGTGACCGCCGGGGAGCATGTCAAGCTGGGTTATGTGGGCATGGACCGGGCCTGCTATCTGGTCTTTGCCGACCATGTGACCGCCCAGGTTCAGCCGGAGAAGAAGCCCCAGAAGAATTTGTCCCAGACCCTCAAGGTGGCCTGCGTGGGCGACAGCATTACCTACGGCTCCGGCGCGTCCGACCGGGATCAGACCTGCTATCCGCCCCAGCTGCAAAAGCTGCTTGGAGAGAGCTACGATGTGCGCAACTTCGGTCTTGGCGGCACGACTATGATGAACAGCACCGACAAGCCCTATACCGCCCAGCAGCAGTTTGCGGACAGTAAGAGCTTCCTGCCGGATATCGTCATCATTATGCTGGGCACCAACGATTCCAAGCCCAAGAACAGCGGCAAGCTCGACGCCGAGTACAAGCGGGACGCGCTGGCCCTGATCGACGCCTATAAAAACCTGCGTTCCAAGCCCAAGGTTTATATCGCTACCTCTCCCTATGTCATGGGTCATAAGGACAATCCCGGCAGCAACGATATCGTCAGCGAGGTTGTGGCGGACAAAATTGTACCGCTGCAAAGGGAGATCGCCCGAGAGACCGGCTGTGAACTCATCGACGTTTTCGCGGCCACGGCCGAGCAGAGCATCTTCCCGGACAACGTCCACCCCAACGACGAGGGATACCAGCTGATTGCCGATGTTTTCTATACCGCCCTCTTTGACTATCTGCCGGACGGCGTGCAGGAGATCACCGACCGGAGCGCGCTGGACGCCCTGATGGCCGCATGCGCCGGTCTGAAGGAGGCCGACTATACTCCCGCCAGCTGGCAGCTTCTCCAGAAAGCCCTGGAGGACGCTGGACAGCTTCCGGCCGAGGCCAGTCAGGTGCAGATCGACCAGGCTGCGGCGGCTATCGAGTCGGCGAAAAAGAATTTACAGCCTGCGGCGAATATCATTCCCGGCGATATGGATAAGAATGGGAACGTGACCATCCAGGATGTGATGGAGGCCTGCAAGGTGCTGGCCCGGCAGTCGGCCGGAAAGGCCCCTACCGCGGACGAGATGGCCCGGGGCAACCTGGACGGGGACGATAAATTCAGTATCGGCGACGTGATGGAAATCTGTAAGATTTTGGCGCGCAAGGCGTAGGGAAGCGGAGAACCACCCTGTGTTTTGCAGGGTGGTTGAGCTTGTCGACAAAGCCGTGGGGGCTCTGGAAGGGGGGCGAGCCCCCTTCCAGCTACCCTCCGACAAATCCCATGGCCATGGGATTTGTCGTTGCCGCAACCGACGCGCATGTCGTCAGCTGCGACGTTGGAAGGCCTGCGCGACTGGGTATTGGAGAAATAAGAAAAGAGAATCCGGCGCGAAACCTCGCGCAAAAATGGAAACAGCAAAATCAAATTTTCCACAAAGCCTCCCGATCACCTAAAGAAATGTAATAGCGATAAAAAAACCTGCCTGTTCATCTGAAAAAATAAAAAAGGAGGGAAAAGCGAATGACGAAACGGGTCCGGGCAGTCCCTGTTCACAAGCTGCATTTTCCGAAAATACGGAGGGAGGACGCAAAAATTGAAAGCAATCAAAGGCCTGACGGCGGTCGTCATGATGCTGGCGCTTATGTTTTCTATATGTAACATCCAGGGCCCCTGCCGGCCTCGGGCGCGGACGGCGGCTTCGAAATCGTCAATATAAAAACCAACGGGGAGGTTTATCCCGTTCTGGACGACCTTCCCCGCTTTTCCTGGCAGATGAGGTCCGACGGCAGGGGAAAGCGGCAAACAGCTTACGCCATAAAGGTCAAGCAGGCTTCCGCAGTCCTGTGGGATTCGGGGAAGCAGGCGGGCGATATCTCGGTGGGCGTCGCCTACGACGGTCCGACCCTGGCCCCGTCTACCATCTATAGCTGGACGGTTACGGTGTGGGACGAGACCGGCGCCGCGGTAACCTCGACTCCCGCGAGCTTTGAGACCGGCCTGGGAGACGCCTCCTCAGCCTGGGAAGGCTCCGACTGGATCGGGGCGCGGACGGAGGACGGCGGCGAAGACGCCCCGGAGAATTTGCACTATACGGTGGAGGCCGATGTGACCGTCGACGGCACAAAGGCGGTGGGAATCGTTTTCAACGCCGCCTACGCGGATACCAAAAGCTTCCTCATGTGGCAGGTAAACGCGGATTCGCACACCAAGGGCGCGGTGGTGCTGCGTCCCCACCGGTACGCCGGCGGCTGGTCTACCCTGGCCGATATCAACCTGACCAAGCTGCTGCCGGAGCTAACGGTGGATTCCCTTAGAACCCGTCCGCTCCACCTGAAGATCGAGGTGACGGCCGGGGCGATTACCACCTACGTCAACGATACCTTGGTGGACAGCGGCCGGGCCTTTCCCGCAGGCGACGGGCTGGTTCCCCGGCTGGGGGCCGTGGGGGCCCACGCGGGAACCAACGAGGGCGGCCTCATCGATAACTTAAGGCTCACCGACGATACGCCGCCGGACGGCGGCAGGGTGGTGTACGATTACGATTTTGAGGGGAACAAGAACCCGCTCGGCTATAACCCTCTCAACGGGAACACGGTGGCCTCGCTGGAAAACGGGGCCCTGAAGATGGCCGGGAACGGCGTGGCCCTCCCGCCCCTGTCGTCCGCAGGGGGAGATATCCATTATACGGTGGAGGCCGAGGTTGAGGTTGAAAAAGGGGCGGTAGGCCTTATCTTCAACTATCAGGACAGCCGGAATATGCTCATGTGGCAGGTAAACACCGCCACGGCCGGACAGGTTCGCTTACGACCCCACAAACGGGTAAACGGGTCCTGGTCGGTGGTGGATCCCATCGCCATAAACGTCCCCGGCGTTTCCAACAATGGCGGGAAGACGGCGGCCATGCGCTTGAAAATCGAAGTGACGGCCGAGAAGATTACCACCTATGTCAACGATAAGCAGATCGACCAAAGAGCGACGGCGGCCATGGGTATGCCGCCTGTTTTGGGACCGGCCGGCGGCCATTCCGGCGGTAATGAGAGCGGGTATATCGACAATCTCAGGTTCACCGACTATACCGGCGACGCTGGGGGACGGATCGTATACAGCTATGACTTTAACGACGGCGTAAACCCCCTGACCGGCGACGCTCACAGCAATCTGGAGCCCGCCTCGGTTGTGGACGGGCGGCTGTATCAGACCGGCAACCGCTGGTCCCTGCCGCCCCAGGTCATGCAGTCGCCCTTTCCCTCCTTCCGCAAGAAAATCGATGTAAAGGGCCAGGTCGAATGGGCGCGGCTTTACGCTACCGCCCGGGGCGCTTTCGATATGTACATAGACGGCGGCCGGGTGGGGGCCGAAGAGGACGGGCGGACGGTGTACGACGAGCTGAAGCCGGGATACACCAGCGATTCCAAGCGGGTAAACTACTACACCTACGATGTGACCGGCGCGCTGGGGAAGACGGGAACCCATCTCCTTTCGGCCCAGCTGGCCAAGGGGTGGTACGGAGGCCTGTCCGGCGAGGTCTCCAAGCCTCTGGCCCTGCGGGCCAAGCTGCTGGTCAAATACGCGGGACAGGATACGCCCGTCGTCGTCGGCACCGACGGCAGCTGGAAGACCGACTATCCCAGCGGCTTGCTTTTCGCCGCCATCTACGACGGCGAAACCTTCAACGGCAATATGGACGAATCCTGGAAGAGCGAGCTTGCCTACGACGATTCGGCCTGGGGCCGGGCCTCCCTGCAAAATGACTGGAGCGGTCAGATCACGGCCGTTTCCGGCAGCCGGGTGCGGGTACGGGAGGAGCTCTGCCGGAACGCATATACCGTTACGGTCTACGACGGGGCTGCCGGCGCAAATGCGGAACAGTACGGCAAAATCCATACGGTGGGAGAATATACCCAGGACGACGCTTTTCCCCTGCGCAAGGGGGAGACGGCCGTCATCGACTTCGGCCAAAACTTTGCCGGCTGGCCCGAGATCACGGTCAGCGGTCCCAAGGATACGGTTGTGCGGATGCGTACCGGCGAGATGCTTAACGACGCGAACGGGCTGAAATCCAGGGGCAACGACGGCCCTGAGGGCAGCGTACACCACGCCAACTACCGCACCGCCGCCTCCACCGCCCGGTATATCATGAACGGTAAGGGGGACGAGACCTACCATTCCCGTTATACCTTCTACGGCTTCCGCTACATAGCGGTTACGGCCTCCGCCGACGTGACCGTCAAGGGGATGCGGGGGCTGGTGCTCACCTCCATGCTGGAGGATACCGGTTCGCTGGAAACCTCCGACCCGGACGTAAACCAGCTGATCAGCAATATCCGGTGGGGCGGCTATTCCAACATTCTCAGCGTACCCACCGACTGCCCCCAGCGCAACGAGCGTTCGGGCTGGACGGCCGACACCCAGGTTTTCGCGACCACCGGCATGTATCTTGCGGACCTGCAAAACTTTTATATCAAGTGGATGAACGACATGCGGGACGCCGCCCGCGCCTCCGACGGCGCGTTCCGGACCATCGCCCCCATCAATGAGACCGAGGGCTATGAGGGCGGCTGGTCCGACGCCGGTGTGATCGTTCCCTACAAGGTCTACCGGATGACGGGGGACAAACGGATTCTGGAGCAGAACTGGGACGCCATGCAGAAGTTTATGGACGTGTATATGGCCTCCACCGATAAAAACGGCGGCGGCACCCGGTACGGCGACTGGGTGGCCTTGGAAAACAATGAGGAGGATGTAAAGCGTCTCTGCTGTATCGCCTATTACGCGGGGGATGCCCTGATGATGGCCGACATGGCCCAGGCCCTGGGCAAGCGGTCCGACGTGACCAAGTACCGTCAGGTTTACGAGACCGAGAAGGCCTACTTCCAGGAAAAATATGTAAACGCGGACGGCAGCTTAAAGCGTACCGAGCAAACCTGCTGCCTGATGGCGCTGGCCTACGATCTGCTGCCCGACGACGCGTCCAGAGAAAAGGTGAAGGCGGCCCTGCTGGCCAATCTGGAAAGCCACGGTAATAAGCTGCAAACCGGCTTTTTGGGTACGGCTGCCATGATGCAGACCCTCAGCGATATCGGCGCGGCCGACATGGCCTACAATCTGCTGTTACAGCACGAATTCCCCTCCTGGCTCTACTGCGTGGATTTGGGCGCGACCACGACCTGGGAGCACTGGAATTCCTACACCTTGGAGGACGGCTTTGCCTACAAGCGGATGAATTCCAACGACCCCGCCAATATGAACTCCTTCAACCATTACGCCTACGGCGCGGTGGGCGAGTGGATGTACGGCTATATGGCCGGTGTGATGAGCGACGAGGCGCGGCCCGGCTTCAAGCATACGATCCTACAGCCCACCCCCGACGCATCCGGCCGGCTGACCTCTGCCGCCGCGTCCTACGAATCGCCCTACGGGCGTATTGAAAGCGCTTGGCAGACCAAGAACGGGGCGCTGCGGTACCAGTGCGCCGTTCCGGCCAATACCACCGCCACCCTCTATCTGCCGGTGGAGCAGGACGCGGCTTTGCTTGAGGGAGGCGTACCGGTCGGGGAGGCCGAGGGCGTGCGCTACGTGGGGTATCAGGACGGTAAGGCGGTTTACGAGCTGGCCCCTGGCCGGTATTCCTTCCGCCTCGCGTCGGATCAGCCGGATGTAGAAAAGGTGACCGTCTTCTGTGATACCGGCTTTGCCGTTGCCGGCAAGACCCTGCGGCTGACGGCCCAGGCGGCCGGTTCGGAAGCAGGGGAGCAGGCCTTTACCTGGTCTGTGACCGGCGGAAAGGCCGGAACCTCTATCGACCGGAACGGCGTTCTGACCGTGGCCGCCGGCGAGACCGCCCGCACCTTGACCGTTACCGCGGCCTCTAACGCCGACCCGGCCGTCACCGGCAGCCTGACCCTTACAGTCCGTCCCCAGGGCGACCTGGACGGGGACGGCGAGGTGACCATCCAGGACGTGATGGAGGCCTGTAAGGTGCTGGCCCGTCAGTCGGCCGG